>CAIKYX010000222.1 GCA_903831745.1 Oligoflexia bacterium | reverse complement strand
GCCGCTCGCACGGCAAAATGAGTCAGCCCCACCATCGGAGCGAAAATAACCGGATTTGGACAAAGTTGATTGAGCTTGTCGAGACTAGACTGCATCATCCCCACCACGTGCCCACTGACCGGTAATTCGACACGTGAGAAATGCTTTCATATAACCATCGAGATCGCCGTCGAGTACCGTATCAGCGCTTGACGATGTAAATCCCGTGCGATGATCCTTCACCATTTTGTAAGGATGAAGAACGTAGGAGCGAATTTGAGAGCCCCAGGAAATATCTTTCTTCGTGCTCTCGATTGCATCCATCTTCTTCTTCTCTTCTTCCATATGGCGTTCATACAAGCGCGACTTCAACACCTTCATGGCGAGATCGCGATTTTTAATCTGTGAGCGCTCTTGCTGACACGTGACCACGAGACCCGATGGATTGTGAGTAATTCGAACAGCCGAGTCGGTGGTGTTGACACCCTGGCCCCCCTTACCGCCCGAACGATAAACATCGATGCGAAGATCGGCCGGGTTGATGACGACTTCGAAATTGTCATCGATCTCGGGAGTCACATACACCGAGGTAAAAGACGTATGTCTGCGCGCATTCGAATCAAACGGAGAGATACGAACCAAGCGATGCACACCCGCCTCGCTCTTCAGCATTCCGTAGGCATTGGCACCCTCGATGGTGAACGCAACATTCTTAATTCCGGCTTCTTCGCCCGGAAGCACATCGAGCACTTTCACATCATAACCGTTGGCTTGGCCCCAACGCTGATACATGCGAAACAGCATTTGCGCCCAGTCTTGAGACTCAGTACCTCCGGATCCGGCGTTGATCGTGACAATCGCATTGAGCAAATCGTTCGGCTCGGAAAGCATTTTGTTCAGTTCAGCTTTCTCGAACAAAATGGCGAGCGGAGAAATCATGTCGCCTGCTTCTTTCAGCACGGACTCATCTTCTGAAGCAAGTTCGAACATGGTCTGCGCATCGTCGTACGCGCGCTCGAGGCCCATGAACTGATTGACTTCGGTTTCTAAACGAGATTTTTCCTGCGAGAGGACCTTGGCTTTTTTATTGTCCTGCCAAAAGCTCTCGAGGGTTTCAAAATGGGATATTTCTTCTATTCGACGTGTTTTTGCAGCGAGGTCAAAGTGAACCTCGTAGGAAGTCGAGTTTCTTTTTCATTTCTTCAAGGCTTTTGCGAATTTCAAATGATTCCATATCTCCTGAGTCTACGGTACGCCGTAGGTTTCGGCAATGGGTTAAACCAGTCTCGTTTCAAGCGCGGATGACTTTTCAATTTTTGCAAAAATATGCTAAGATCCAGGCATGATTTATTCAAAGTATTTTGTTCTAGTACTGGCACTCGTATTCAGCGCGTGCGGTAAAACCAACACGTATTCAAACAGAGAAAGCAATGCGGTGATCCCAGTGCCGACAGCGACTCCCCACTGGAATCCTTACCCTCAACCTATTGCATACCAAGTTTATCTCACTTCATCTCTTCGAACACTTCCTGCGGATGGAACGACCCGTGCGCAAGTTCTGGTAAAACTCTATGACGACGCAGGTGCAAATTATTCAGGAAGAAAAATTCAACTCAATACCGGACGAAGCGATGACATCGTCTCTCCGGTTCACGCGATTACTAACGCAGACGGCTCGGCCACTTTTAGTGTGACTTCAAAACATCCGGGCAAAATCTGGTTTGATGTTTCTGAGCACCATCACGCAGTCGGGCACCTGACTTCGTATTCGATCGAGTTTTTAGCCTCTGACAAACTATAAACCATAAGCGATTCAGATGGCGTTTCTCAATTCATTTTAAATCTGCAAATGTTTTGCGCTAAGCCGAGGGATTTCGAGCATTCCCAAACTCTGTGCAACCAAGCAAAGCAAATATCCAAGATCAAACTCAAACCAGCGATACGAAAACTTTGCTGAGGTCGGATCCTGATGATGATTGTTTTGGTAGCCTTCTCCCAAAATCAGCCAAGCGACTAAAGTGTTGTTTGTCGAATGATCGTCTGTTTTAAAATTACGGTAGCCGTATTGGTGGGCCAAGGAATTTACCATCCAACCCTGAATGGGGTGACTCATGATTCCCACCCAATACGCAATGCCAATCCACCATCCGTGACAAAAAAAGCCGACTAATATTGCGATCGCCAAATGCATTAAATACGGCGCCCACCAAAAATGACTTCGAATTACCCAACTAATATCAAAGTCGAGATCCTTGATCACTGAAGTGTATTCTTTGCGGCGTAGAATAAGCCCCTTCATAATCCTTTCGTACGATTTTACCTGACTCGGCAGAGTTCCGAAAACTCCGTGATTTACCGGGCTATGTGGATCTTTTTCCTGATCAGAATACTGATGATGAAGGCGATGCATGCACACCCAGGTTTTTGGGTCGATGCCGGTAACCCAGCACCCGGTGTTGATCACCAGCCAATGCAACCAAGGCGCCAGTTTTACTGCACCATGAGTGAGCGCTCGATGATAAAGAACAGAGGTATAAAATATATTTAAACCGTAGGCCGCAATCAGGACCAAAATGCACTGAAGTGAATAATGCAATCTACACCACCTTTCCGAAGATTCGTCTCATTCAAAGAGAGTACACAAAAAAATTCGCCTTTTCAAACAAAGGGGCAAATGCAACCCCGATGGTACCTGGTGAAATTACATGGATTTTCTATGGGGAATACCAAGCCCCATTCAAGTGCAAACCACGATAAAGGTTGAGGCAAATTCCCAACTAATATTTTCTTGGGCTGATTCGCATCAGGTCGTATGCATAATCCCCTTCGCAAGAATGAGCTTTCTTACACCCGCGTGATCAAACTATTCTTATACTTCGGACCGAGGATTTTTTTCTCCCACCGCCCCATCTCCCGCGCTCCGGCTTCGTCGGTCTCGTGATCAAGCCCGATCAGATGAAGGAGTCCGTGCACCAAAAGCACATCAATTTCTTTTTTCCAGTCATGGCCGATTTCTTTCGCCTGTTTGATCGCGACCGTCGAGCAAATCACGACATCTCCGAGCAGACCCTGGCGTTGAAAAAATTCGTCCGACGGAAAACTCAGAACATCGGTCGGACCGTTTTTTCCGCGATGGAGTTCATTCAAATGGCTCATGCGATGCGGAGAGCACACCGTCAGATCAACAAAGAAAGACTTCGATTGAAGACCTCGAATGCGCTTTCTGAGCGTCGGCTTCGCATAAACTGCTTTTACCCATCGTTTTAAGGCAGTAATTGAATATTTCTCGATTTCTTCGCGTTTCATAGTTGTACTTTTATGATACAAAATAGACCTATGCCTTACAATGAAGAAGCGACACTAAAATCATTTGCCGGTCTCCTTCAAACCATCCATCGTCTCCGCGCCCCGGGCGGCTGCCCTTGGGATCGCGAACAAACCCATCAATCGCTCAGACCTTTCCTGCTCGAAGAGACCCACGAGACATTAGAAGTCCTCGATCAGGTGCAATCGTCAAAAGATTTACAGAAACCGGGGATCAAAAAGGCATTCATTGAAGAATGGGGCGACGTCCTGCTCCAAATCATGCTTCATGCCGAAATTGCAAGCGAAGCAGATCCCACCATCAGTTTCGAGCAAATCGCAAACCAGCTGAACGAAAAGATGATCCGCAGACATCCCCATGTCTTTGGAGAAGTTCAGGCCGCGACTTCAGATACGGTGCTTAAGAATTGGGAGCAAATCAAGAAAGCAGAAAAAGGCACTCCTTCCGCTAAGGCAGGGCTCCTTGAAACTGTCCCAAAAGGCCTGCCCCCATTTCTGCGCACGATGAAGATTATCCAGAAGGTAACCAAAGCAGGCTTTCAATGGCCTGATCTGACTGGCCCAACCGAAAAACTTACTGAAGAAGTGAATGAACTCAATGCCGCCCTGAAATCGGCTGATTCAAAGAATGAAGCCGACCGCAAAAAAATCGAGAGTGAGCTGGGTGACGTACTTTTTTCAGTGTGTAACATCGCCCACTTTATGAAGATGGATCCCGAAGCGGCACTTCGTTCTACCCTTCGCAAGTTCGAATCTCGTTTTGGCCACGTCGAACAGCGCCTGCACGAGAACGGCAAAACGCTCGAGCAATCCACCCTCGAGCAAATGGATGTGTATTGGAACGAGGCAAAGAAGCAGGAGCACGAATAGACAATGAAGATCTACGGGCTCACAGGTGGCATCGGTTCCGGCAAGACTACGGTCTCGAAGTTATTCGAAGAACTGGGCATCCCTTGCCTCGATGCCGATCAGATTGCTCGAAGGCTTCGTGAACCCGGCCAGGAAGCCCACGCTGCCATTCTAAAACGATTTGGCACCACCGATCGTGCCGAACTGAGGCGCCTCATCAGCGGCGATTCACAAGCCAAAACCGACCTAGAGAGCATTCTTCACCCCCTCATTAAGGAAGAAAGCGACCGTGAACTCCAAACCCTTGCAAAAAAGTATCCCCAAGCCCCTTTTCTACTCTATGAGGCCACTTTGCTGATCGAAGCGGGCCGCGCCAAAGATTTTGACGGGGTCATACTCGTGGTCGCACCGCAAAACCTGCGGATTCAACGCGTTTCGGAACGAGATCAGACGACTCCCGAAAGCATCTTGAAGCTGATTCAGGCTCAAAGCCAAGATGAAGAGCGAAAGAAACACGCAACCTATGTGATTGAAAACCGCAGTTCTCTTGAAGATTTGCGGGCACAGGTTAAAAACGTACTAGAACATATCAAACTGGCGTGATAACCCTTTTAGTATGGCAAAACGTCTGAGTATAAAACGTCGTAAACAAAAATTAGACCGCACAATGGCTCACAAGAAGAATCCTTCGAAGCACCCTCATAAAATTGACCAAGCTCGAAGCAAAAAGGCGAAAGCGCGCAAAATCAATCGCGCCCGCTAAACTACCATGCGCCTAGCGATCATCGATCTGGGAACGAACTCAATTCGTTTCGATATTCACGAAGTGAGTACCAATCGAAAAGGAGCCCTGTTTCATCGCAGGCTCTATCGCGAAAAGGCCATGGTTCGTCTAGGACAGAATCTTTTTCTATCTGGAGCATTAAGCCCTGAGAGCAAGCGTCGCACGCTTGAAGCCGTGGAATCCTTTCGAGATACCATGGACGCGTTGCGCGTAAACCGAACCGTCGCGTTCGGTACTGCTGCCATGCGGGATGCTTCGGATGGCGAGCAATTTCTTGCAGAAATCAAGGAAAAGACTGGAATTGAATTTCGCATTATCAGCGGCGAGGAAGAATCGTCATTGATTGCCAAGGGCGTTCTTGCGAATGAAACCACTCCCAAGGGGCTTTTCGCACTGATCGACATTGGCGGCGGAAGCACCGAAATTTCAATCTGCAAGAACAAGAAGACCCTCTTTTCTCATAGCTTTAATCTCGGCGTTGCCAAGCTTCAGCAGGTGTTTTTAAAAACAAGCCCGCCCAAAGTCGAACCGACCTCGAAGAAAAAAGGTAAAAAGAACAACCATCCGGTAACCGAGCTCCGTGACTTCATCAAAAGCGTCGTCATTCCGGTACAATTGATCGAGCATTGGCCCAAGGTTCCGAAGATCATCGGTTCAAGCGGCAGCGTCCTGGCACTCTCAAAACTTGCGCATCAGGATCGCGACGTCACCACCAAACCCTTTCAGCGAAAAGAACTGAGCAAAATCGTAACGGAAATGAAAACCAAGACTCCGGCTGAGCTGCTTTCGATGAATGGCATGGAACCGAAACGAGTCGATCTCATTCTCGCCGGCGGCGTTCTTCTCGATGAAATCGCCCAACTTTTGGGGGCGAAAGAAATTCGGTCGACTGAGTTCGCCTTACGCGACGGCATTCTGGTCGATGAACTGAATCGCTATCAGCGCGAAACCAGTCGCGACAAATCAAAGACTTACGGCTTTTCGATCGCGGAAATCGAAAAGCGGGCACACCTCTGGGGATTAGACAAAACCCATTTCGCTGCAGTTCAAGAAAAAGCCGAATGGTTTTTTGATCACCTGAAGCCAGTACACCATCTGAAGCAAGAATGGCGCAAATACCTCAGTAGCGCGGCCATCCTGCACGATGTAGGCGAAATCATCAGCCATGCCCATCACTCAGAACACTCCGAGTACATCGTCAAAAACGCAAATTTTGTTGGCATGCAAATCTGGGAAGCTCAACTGATTGCCGAACTCTGTCGTTTTCACAAGGAAGAAAAAATCTTCGATAAGAAATACGAGAAGAAAATTCCTTATCCTAAAAAGGACGAATTACGTCCGATTTTCTTCAGTCTCCTTGCTCTTTTACAAATGGCTGATTCTCTCGATCGCGGCCATAAAAATATTCTAAAACTGAAGAGTGCCAAAATCAGCCGTTCGAAAATCGAGATTCGTTTTGCCAGCAAGTCGGCGTGCGATCTCGAACGACTTCGATTCGAGCAAAAGAAGACACTTTTTGAACAAGTGTTCAAACGCGAGATTGATCTGGTCAAAGCGGGTAAGTAATTTTTGGATTTTGTTTTGAGAGAGACAGATAATCTGGGAGAAACAAATCCGCTATGGGATTGGGGGGAGGAAGAAGATTCATGCCTCCCAGATTACCTGAAATTTTTTGCTACTTGTTCAATCTGCCCGAAAACTACGACGAGTGATAATTAATGTTTTTAAATGATACCTCTCAGTTAAAATGATGAAGAAGGCCTAACAAAATATAATGCAGAGCATCAATATTCCCGCCCCCAAATACCGCTCCATTGTTTTTCACAGCGTGGTGACCTTCATCGGACAATCCTTGATGCAAGTCGTGGATCTTCTTTTCTGTCGAAACCTGGGAAGTGAAGCGACCGCTACCATTGGAACGTCCACCACCCTCTTTGCCTGGTTGATCATGATCGGGCTCGGCGTGGTTTCGAGTATTGAATATTTTGTACCCAAAAGCATTGGAGCGGGCAACGAAGAAGAAGCTCGGGGCTTTTTTCGAACCGGCATTCTGGTTTCACTTCTGGTCTCATTTGCCTGTGCCGTGCTCTTGACCATTTTCGGCCGCTACAACTCTGTTCTGGGCACCAATCCTGCAATTCAAGAGCCAGTTAAGCTGTTCTGTTCGATCATCGCCCCCTGCTATTTTGCAGTTTTTGTAGTGCCCATTTTTCGGGTAGAACTTCAGGCCCGGGGCCGCCCGCACGATACTACCTGGGCTTTTGTCTATGCAAATATTTTTAACATCTTTTTGAATTGGGTACTCGTTCTCGGCCACCTCGGAATTCCTGCCCTGGGCTTGAAGGGTTCGGCTTGGGCGAATGTCATTTCGAGAGCAGGCCTGATTACCTATGTTGCCTGGCGTACTTTCAATGTGCGTAGAACCGTATTTCGAAATCGCCCGGCAGACACCGTCTATGCTCCGATTGCGTATTGGAATTACGCAAAAAAAATCATCAAGACCGGAATTCCCACGTCGCTGCACTTGCTCTTTGAAATGGGCGCCTTCGTCTGTGTCGGAATTCTTGCTTCTCGACTGACCGCGAGTCAAAACGCAGCCCATTCGATCGCACTGACGATTATCAGTTTTCTCTTTATGATTCCGCTAGGACTCTCGTCTGCGGCCACAGTCACCATGAGCCGAGCTCTCGGCGAAGGAAATAAGGAGCTGGCGCTTTACCTCGCTCGAATCACTCTCAAGCTTGCTACCATTTATGCAATCATCGGATCGCTCACCGTGGTTTCATGCCGAACTTTACTCATGCACCTGTATACCGTCGATGCAGAGACCATCCGGATCGGAAAAGGCCTTTTGCTGATTGCCGCCATCTTTCAGTTTGGGGATGTCATGCAAGTCGTACTGGCTGCACTTCTTCGTGGCGTCGGCAAGACGAAGGATCAACCCGTCATTAATGGCATCGGGCATTGGCTGATCGGCTTACCGATCGGAATCATCCTGGCCTTTTATTTTCATCTCGAAATCACAGGGCTTTGGATCGGACTCTGTATGGGATTATTCTCGGTTGCCTTCGGACTCTGGCTTCGTTGGAAAAAATCGCGCTTGGCCTTAATGGGCGTATTCAAACTCTGAAGCATTCCACAGGCCGCGTAGATATCATCTCCGCCCGAGTACCGAACGGTCGCAGTCACCCAGCGAGAAACGAGCGAATGCTGAAAGGCCTTAACGTGTTCGGGTAAGGGTCGATGATAATCACTACCGTCAAACCGATT
>CAIKYX010000221.1 GCA_903831745.1 Oligoflexia bacterium | reverse complement strand
TGCAATCGTTCGGGCGGCGGCGACATCAAATGCCGGGTTATCGCCCTCTGGCGCGTAGATATGGCATTTTAAACCGAGTGGGGCGGCGGCTAAAGACATCATCCGCGCCAATTGGCCGCCGCCCAAAATCCCGATGGTCTGCCCCGGTTGCAGCATCAGCCCTGACTTTCCTCGTCACGCGGATGCAAGGCCACGCTTTCGGTCTGGATTTTGCGCCATTGCTGCAGCCGTTCGGCCAAGGCCTGATCATGCAGCGCCAGAACGGCTGCGGCCAACAGGCCCGCATTCACCGCACCGGCGCGCCCGATGGCCAGCGTCCCGACCGGAATACCGGCGGGCATTTGCACAATCGACAACAGACTGTCTTGGCCAGACAGCGCTTTTGACTCCACAGGCACGCCCAAAACCGGCAAGGCGGTCATGGCGGCGGTCATGCCGGGCAAATGCGCCGCGCCACCGGCACCGGCAATAATCACTTGAATGCCCTTCGCTTCGGCCTCAAGAGCAAACTTCGGCAAATCTTCGGGAGTGCGGTGCGCAGAAACCACTTGGGCCAGCGAGCCGATTTCGAAACGATCCAGCATTTCGCGCGCCTTTTTCATCACACGCCAATCACTGTCGCTTCCCATGATAATGGCCACCAAGGGCTGAGAGGTAGGACTCATAACTGATACTCCTTTAATATTTTTTCGCCGATCTCGAGTAAGTCATTTTTACCTGAAGGATCGACTAAATTCAAATGCCCCATTTTTCGCCCCGGTCGGCACTCCTTTTTGAGGTAAAGCTTCGGAAAAACCTGAATGCCTTCAGGGATCGCAGGTAGGGTCAGTGAATAGACGCTTCCTTTCGACTTGCCGAGCAGATTGATCATCACCGAAGGGGCAGCTTCGATCTCTCTCGTCTGAAGTTTTCCTTCTGCCAGGTACTTCATCAATAAACCGAACTGTGAAATCGATGACGCGTCGATGGTCAGGTGCTGCGAATTGTGCGGGCGAGGTGCCCCTTCATTGATCAGTACGCTACCGCTTTGAGTATAAAAAAACTCGAAATTAAAAAGCCCCTGCAAACGGGTTTTTGCTAATTTCTGAAGAGAACTCTTAACCAAGTTGGCAATCTTCGAAACCTCGTCGGACGGCAGAGTCGATCGCGACAATGCCAATTCACAAGTTCCATTTCTCTGAATGGTTTCTACCAAAGGTAAAAATACAACGTTACCTCGTCCATCGAGCAATACGCCTTGCGCAAACTCGCGAACAATGGCCACCTTTTCTTCAATCAGGATTTCGCGACCTTCGGCAAATCGAAACTGTAGAAGTGCTTCCTGAAACTCAGTTTCATTTGCGACGATTCGAACGCCGTACCCGTCGTAGCCCCCTTGAGCCGCTTTCACAACAAAAGGAAAGGTAAACGGAGGACGTGAGTTTTCGAGTTTCAGCCACTTGGGGCCTGGGATATCGTGCTCTTCAAAAAAAATACGCTGCGAAATTTTATCCTGAAAGTAACGGTAGGAATCAGGATCTGGGACGATGGGCACCCCTGCGTCAGCAACAACACTTCGCAATAGAGGTTCTGGAATAAATTCATTTTCGAGTGTCAGCACACTGCATCGTCGAGCAAATTCATTGAGTGCAGTGCGATCAGTCAACGAACCTTGTGTAAAACGGTTTGGGTAGCGAACGGCAAACGATGAATCGGGATCCGCGCCAAAGCCAAGGAAGTCAATGCCTTGCGATTCGGCAGCCTCGCCCAGCATGAGCGCGAGTTGGCCGTCGCCTAAAATTCCAATGGGCAAATCGGTTTTCATGGAATTTAAGCTACAATATTATTCTATTTTAGTCAAACGTTTTAGTTCTTAATCTCGCATATTTAACTTGAATTTACTTAACCTTAGTGCTATATTCCAAGACTAAACCAATCGGAGATTTTTATGTGCGGTATCGTCGGCATCGTGGGCACCCCTCACGCCTCTCAGGAAGTCCATCAGGCATTGCTTATGCTTCAACATCGAGGGCAAGACTCTGCTGGAATTCTAAGCGTAGATTCCGAATCTGGTAAATTTCATCTTCAAAAAGGAATGGGCCAAGTTGCACAGGCTTTCGACGCAAAAGATCTCGCTAGGCTCGACGGTTGGAAAGCAATTGGACACACCCGCTATTCTACGATTGGCGACATCAAGGAATCCGATCTCCAACCCATGGCCATTTCGTTGCCTGTCGGCATCGGCATGGTTCATAACGGTAACGTTTCTAATTACGAGCAGCTTCGAAACCAATTAATCGAACGTCGTCGCATGTTCATGAGCGACAATGATCTCGAAATCATTCTGCACATGGTGGCTGAATCCTTTTCACAAGGAAAAGGGTCGATCTTTGAAAATCTGACGTTTGCGGTTCGAGAAGTTCTCGCGCAAGTCGAAGGTGGATATTCCGTGATCGGCTTACTCGGCACTGATGGACTCTTCGCTTTCCGCGATCCTCATGGAATTCGTCCGCTGGTCTTGGGCCAACGCAAGGAAGAAAGCGGAAAAATGGCGTATTGCCTGACCTCCGAAACCTGTGCACTTAAATTCCTGGGCTTTGACTTTGTCCGCGACATCAAACCCGGCGAACTCATCTGGATTCCAAAATCAGGCGAACTGCAGGCCAAAGAACTTACGCCTAAAACCCCGCTTCCTTGCATGTTCGAGTGGGTTTATTTCTCGAGTGCCGATTCCAATTTCGAAAAGCATAATGTCTATCAGGTACGGCTTGATCTGGGGCGCTTACTGGGTAAACGCATTCAGAAGGATCATCCCCTACCAAAATTCGATGTCATTGCTCCGGTGCCGGACACCAGTCGTCCATCTGCCATCGCGCTGGCTGAACAACTGGACGTACCGTTCCGCGAAGTCCTGATCAAGAACCGTTATGTACAGCGTAGCTTCATCATGAACGGACAAGACAAACGAAAACTCGCTGTTGGAATGAAATTCAGCGTCGTTCGTGAACTGGTCGAAGGCAAGAGTGTGCTTCTGGTCGACGACAGTATTGTCCGAGGAACCACTTCGCAAAAACTGATTCAACTCCTCAAAAGCCACGGCGCTGCACACGTTTACCTCGCGAGCACATGCCCACCGATTGTCTACCCATGTTATTACGGCATTGATTTTCCGACCCGCAAAGAACTGATTGCCGCCAATCATACGCCGGCAGAAGTCGCAGCCGAACTCGGCGCGGACGGAGTTTTCTATTCGACGCTTCAAGATCTCACAGAAGCTCTCGGCGGATCCAGCTACTGTCATGCCTGTTTGAATGGTGAATACGCCTACCCCGTGC
>CAIKYX010000220.1 GCA_903831745.1 Oligoflexia bacterium | reverse complement strand
GTGCAATTACAAAGATTGGTCGAATTACAAAATTGCGGTAAAGGTTTAAAACCTGCAAGACCGGTATTTACCGAAAGACCGATTTCGACTTGCGAGGTTGCGCTTCCCGAAGTGCCTAGATTGCTGACGCTGACATTATTGATGACATGAGTGTATGCACCAGAAACGTTGGTGACATTGATGACCGAAGGATTATTGCTCAGACTCGAACTGGTCGAGCCCGCGCGTCCACCCACATTGGTACAGGCCTGAACCAATACCAAACCACCGAGAGTGAAAATCAATTTTAAATTTTGCTTCAACATCTTAACCTCACTGATAAAACTGAAGAACACAGAGCGGATAGACTGGTCCGCTGTTCGGGTCATCGACGGCGTTTACATTTACTTGCCAATTAATCTGGTTCGAAACACAACCCACACGAGAAGGGCCAGAGCAATCATTGATCGATCGATAAGTGACCGGAATATACTCATCATACCCCACCTGATTTCGAATCTGGGTATCATTTACATTTTGATCGGTAATGATAAAAATCTGATCGGAGTAGTTCTGACCATTCGAGAAGTCAGCGGTCATCATGGTCGAGCCATTGTTGTATTCGATTGGCACTACAGGCCCTGGTTCATGTTTCGGATAATTATTCGATCCTGCGATCGGATTCGGCGTAGGCGCCGTAGTCGGACTTGGAAATGGTGTTGCGAGTGGCGAAGCTACGCTATTAGTACAATCAACCGGCGTTGCATTAATCGAGAGTCGCCAATAACCATCATAGCCCTGACATTCACCCATGACTTGGTCATACATGTTCCACGGAAGTTGCGGATAAACACTCAGTGCCACTTGCAGTGGCCCACCATAACCGTAAGGGCTCGGCCGCCATTCTTCAGAAATAGCAGCTACACCTGAAGTCCAAGCAGAATTCACAGGCTCGATATTTGCACAATATTTGATGCTGTTGGCGGCACAATCACCCGCTGCTGTATTACAGACCATACGAGAAGCTACGGTGCTTGCGCCCAAAGAATCCAGTGCACCATAGTTTTCGCCAAAAACTGAATACGTAGGCAAACCAAAAGCTGAAGCAGGAGCGTTTGGATTTGAGTCAAACGGAAATCCTGGAGCATTTGAAGGAAGCGCCGGCCAAGCCTGCACATCGTTTTGCGAAACATCGCATCCCGGAACAGATCCCGGAGCCAGAGTAGAAGTATGGCACACAATCTGACTGCTCGCTCCCGCGCTATCCCAATACACGTGCTTCGGAGCAGTAATATTGGTTGCCCGGAAGTTCCAGAGCTTTACCCAAGTCGCGTTCGGCGGAAGCGCAATGTTCGGGCAAGAAGTCGAACCCGCATTGTTCGGTACCGGCTGAGCCGCATAACCGATTTGACCAAATTTAGAAGTCAAATAGCCCGATGGCGCAATCGCAGCCTTAAGCGGCGTCTGAAACACTCCATAGGGTTGGGTCGCGAGATAAAACGAAGCACGACGAGTAGCCGTGCTGGTAGAACCGGCTCCACCGACTACGATTTTTCCGCTACTCAAGTTGGCAGTCGGATACATCAGTTCCTGATCCCCACCGCAAAACGGATCGCCCACGCAGTTGCTGCTCGAATAAACATAAGGATTCGACCACCACGGAGGAGTCGTGTCCGGATAAGAAATCGAGCAATCCCAACTTTGATCGGCCGACTGCTGATAATGAAGCAAACTGTCAGCTACGTTCGTACTAAAAAAATTGAACGGATAAATGATCTCAGGGTCCTGCGATTGAAACGGATCCCAGTTGCCGTTATTGTCGAGTGGATTGGCGATGAACTCGCGCTTGCGACATTGAAAGCGCTGAACCTGCACGTAACTCGCAGACGACGAAAGATCGAGCCAAGTGGTCGAACCCGAAAACGCTCCACTGCTCAGTGAAACAGTAATCGTGTTCGAACTATAAGGTGTTGGAGTATTCGTGCTGTCATACACCACAATCTGCGCGGTAAAGATTCCTACTCCTGATGGAACGGTGTTATCGCAACGAAGAAGATTCGATTCTGAATAGGTAATATCCGCCTCGATGGTTTGTGTACCGGTACTGCCATGCGGAGTATAGGTATAAACGCATTTGCAGGTACCGTAAGTACCCGCGCAAAAATTATCGAACTGTGCACCTTCACCGATCATGTCGTAAGTGGCGCCATTGGTCGATTGGGTTGGAAGTACGGTATCGAGCTTAAATGCGCCGCCCACGGTGGTAACCAAATTGTCGCCTGCAGAGCCTCCGACGTTATTCGAAAGGTTGGCACTACCTGAACCCACATTGGTACAAGCAGCCTGCGAAAGCATCGCGATCGAAATTGAAAACACAAATGCGAAACGGCACAAGTCGAATGACTTGAATCGCGATTTGAATTTAATGAAATGTGTTGAGAGTAAAGACTCTCTCCTCACGACTTCCCCCATAAACTGTCCCCACCTAGGTAACTGCAAGAAACATTCTTACAGTGGGGCTCTATTATTATTCGGTTTTTTGGCTGAAAATCTGAAGAATAGTTAGACAGTGTCAGAAGCCTATACACCTGAAACGAGAAGGATTGACAACGAAATGAGTGTCAATCATCTGACGATGAAGATTAGTTTCCCCTATTGCCCAGACGATAGAGATCGATCTGATAGAAGTGAAAATTACCCCGTACCCGCTCGATTCGAATACGGTCGATCAGACTGTTCTGAGACAGGGGCAGGTACACCTGCTCTGTGCGAAGCGATCCGAATGGGTCTTCGAATGTGGCGACATTCTGCAAATACACGGGTAATTGCCCGTAACTCCCTTGCGAACGTGGCTGCTTGGCCCCGACCAAGGTGGCAAAACCCTGTGCAGTTCCGACCAGATTTACCTGAAGCGAGGTCGTGCTGTAATCGAAATTGGCCACCTGATCCTCGGGCCAAATCGCGGCGCCCGTGTAGTTTGGTGATTGCGCATGATACGTAATATTCATCAACATGTCTTCATTCGTGCCCAGCTTGGTGCGATCGATATCAATACTGATTCCACCCACATAAGTCTTGGTCGTATCCGGGTTCGCAGAAATAACTGGGCCTTCATCAAGACAGTAATCGTCTCGTACGCGATAAAACTCGGTACCAAAATAAGCGGTCGAAGTCGGTGGTACAGGCGTTCCGCTCGGTGTCGGAGTCGGCGACATCGCAGGAGTGGGCGCAGCCGGAGGTCCTCCTGAATAGTCGAAGTCGGCACAGGCACTCGGAAGCGGCGTTCCGGCTAAATTTCGAAATGAACAGCGATCCGATTGCATGGTGTTCGCGACCGTCTGTTCGTAATAAGTATCTGTCACATCGACCGAGAAATTAACCAAAAAATCGGGCCTCGTGGTCGGCGTCAGCGTATCGGTAACATCGGCAAGCGGAAAAGACGTCGGAGCCGCAGGCCCAGCACCCGCGAGTAGAACTTCGTAATCTTCGCCCTTCGGGTAATACACGGTCGTGGCATCACCCATGCAATTAAACAGCGAATTCTGCGTATGATTCGCAAAAGTATAAACATTGGTAAAACTGCCTTGATTTAAGATCATTCGAACCGCGGGCTCGCTCGAGGTCGACAAAATGTTGCTTGCGTATGAGGATCCCACACTTAAATTATTGGTCGAAGGCGCAGGTAGACTTCCGCCACAACCGGCAAACACAAAAGAAAGCAATAGAACTATCATCAGTCCTGAGGCTTCTACTCTCTTTCGTTTTTTCGGTTGAAGAAAGAAGTTTATGCCCATGATTACATCCTCAGTAGCGTCACCGAGCGGATCACCACGCCGGCACACAGAGGAGTATCAGAAGCACAAAAAGACGCAATATCTCCTGCAGTCGCGGTCCAACCACTCACCCGCCCTTTGGCGCGCGATAACTGAATGACCGAAAGGGTTGGATACGCCGATAGCGGGATGATGACTTGCTTGGTTTTAATTGGCGCGCCGGTGTAAGTTCCACTCGCACAGGCGTCTCCGCCCCCCCCCGCACCGACTGAGCCTGAACCGCCTGGAATACAGGCCGAATAATTCGGTGGCACGAATACAGAAAACGGGTTTGATAAAAACGAAGCATCGAGGGTGGTGTTCCAAAATATTTTCCACACCTGATCAAGATTTTTCTCAGGATCAGGATCGGCACCATCCGAATTCAGATGCAGACCCGATGCTTGATATTCGATTTGCACCAAAAGATTCTCGGCTGCTCCAAGTACGGTCGAATCACGATTCAGGATAATGCGCATGAACACCGGATCGGCACCGCCGATACCGTCGGTCACTGCACCACAATCATGCTCGCTCGTGCGGTAATAACCGGTAACGTGCAAATTACCGCCGGCCGAATTCACAAACGCCGCACAATCAGTACTTCCGGTACCGGTAATACCCAATTGAAAATCAAGCAACCAGGAAGGGGGCGTGGTGCCCATCAAACTTCCATCGGAATTAAAATAACGAGAGGCCGAAGCGCCCGGAATATAACTTGCGCCATAGCCCGGAAAATTTGCAGGAATCGGTGTGCTTGCCGCGACCGCACCCGGAGCAACGAAACTGTAATAAGTCGGATCGGCAGCGCTGGTTCCGGTAAAGATCTTTACACCTTTTACACCAGTCGCAAATTGTTGGGCAGCTACGGTTACAGCAGTTTGCTGGGTGACCGTACCTTGAGTAACCGTGGTCGGAGAATTACACGCAGACAAAATCAAACACCACGAGAGTAACGCAAGACTTGCGCACTGATCTCTGAAATTGAATTTATTGAATTGCGACGAGCGAAAAGACACTCTCTTCACGAATTCCCCCATAAACATTCCCCCGATCTAATTACTGCAAGAAATATTCTTACAGTCGGGTTCTTATATTTATTCGGTTTTTTCGCGTAAAAACTGAAGATTTCTTAGACAGTGTCAACGCCGTCTACAGCTACAACGAGAGCGGTTCACTTAAGTCAAATAATTGACTTAGCCCAGCACTTTGGTGATCAATTCATATCCAAAACGAACCCCAAACCCAGTCGATTCGGTAGGAACCAGTCCCAAGCCACCTTTATTTGATTCGGCGGCGAGATCAACGTGCACCCATGGAACGTTCTTTCCTACGAATTTCGACAAGAAAGTGGCGGCATAGATATGGTCGGCCGCAGCAGCCGAAGCACACTGACGGATGTCGGCATGTTCAGATTTAAGAGCATCATTATAATCGTCACCGATTGGAAAATTCCAAACGCGCTCACCACATCGCTCGCCGACATCTACAGCTAGCGATGAAAGTTTGAGCTGGTTCGAGTAACAACCCGAACGGCGAGTATCGATCGATCGGATAATGCTTCCGGTAAGAGTTGCATAATCAATGATCAGATCGGGCTTTTGCTCTGAAGCAATGACGAGTGTATCCGAAAGAACCATTCGACCTTCGGCATCGGTATTGATAACTTCAATCGACATTCCGTTCGAAGCGACTACGATATCGCTTGGCCGAAAACCTTCATGTGAAATCAAATTCTCGGCAAGCGCGAGGTAACAATGAACTTCGTACGGCGCTTCGAGCTCGACCAGGGCACGGAACAAAGATACCGCAACCGCAGAACCGCTCATGTCTTGATGCATACCGTACATGTATTCACCGACCTTGACGTTATAACCACCGGTATCAAAACAGATTCCTTTACCAACGATCGCGACTTTCTTTTTCGCTTTCTTGCCCTTGTAGTGCAAATGCACAATGCCGGCACGCTCATTCAAATCGGCTCTACAAACAGCTAAAAATGCTCCCGCGCCTTTTTTGGTGAGTTGTTTTACGTCGATGAAGTTAAACGCCACGCCCCACTCTTTTGCGAGTTTTTCGACATGATCGCGATACGATTTCGGATGAAGGACATTGCTCGGCATTTCTGAAAGTGAGCGCGATTGATTGTTACAGATCGCAAGAATTCGTCCTTTTTCGACAATCGATTCTGCAACTTTCTTGTTCAATCCAGTAAGGATGTGAACACTGAGTTTTCCGAGTGGTTTACGCTCTTCTAATTTCTTGCCGTAGATTTCGGGGCGAAAGCGCGTCAGAACACAAAGTGAAGCCACCCATTCGAGTACGTTCTGAGCATGAGTTGCAGATAATCCACGAAGATTGATTTGCACGATTTTGGCGTCATCTCCTGCAGTCAGAATGGCTGCGAAGGCTTTTTTCATTTGGTCCTGAACCACAAACGAACTTGCGGTTCCCATCAGAATCATTGCGGTTAAGCCACCTTTTCCTTCGTAAGAAACTTTTAGTTGCTTCGGAGTCGCATTCTCTTCGTCTTTCTTTAATTTTTTAAGTTCTTCACTGAGCACGGTCTTGGCAGAAGGACGACCTTGCACGGCCTCCATCAGGGTCATGCGACTTCCGAAATCAGCGACGAACAAATCATGTTCCGCTTGCGCATTCGGTTGAAATGAAAATTCTACATTCTGCCAATCTTGAATCAGTTGTTTTTGCATGTAAGCCAGATTAGCAAAGATTACCTGAATTGCCTACGACCTTTGGCTTGAGGGGTTGCAGTTAAGGGATCTTCGGGCCAGGAGTGTTTGGGATAACGGGCCTTCAGTTCCTTTTTGACCTCGAAATACGCATTGCTCCAAAAACTTTTCAGGTCTTGAGTGAGCTGAATCGGTTTAAAACCCGGTGACAAAAGCTCAATTAAAAGGGGGGACCGCCCCTCGGCGATGCGCGGGGTCTCAATCCACCCAAAAATCTCCTGGAGCCTGACCGAAAGCTTGGGCTTCTCTTCCGTATAATCGATTTTAATTTGGCTACCGGAAGGCACTTCGATCGTTGCAGGCGCCCATTGCTCGAACTTCGACTTTAGCCCAGACGGCATCATGCCCTCAATCCAATCCACCATCGGAGCATCTAACACCTGCGACATCCGGGTTTTGTTTTCGCAGATCATCGTTACCCACTCGGACCAATTCAATTCAATCTTGTTGTCGGATACCCGGTTAAAGAAAATAACCCTTTTCAGCCAGCGTTCAAACCCTTCGTTTCGAGAAAGGATTCCTTCAGGATCAGAAAGCACATGCTCTGAAAGCAATGCAGTCGCTTCTTCATTCTGAGCCGGAACTTCGGTCGTTGGGCCCATCTCGAGATCTTCAAAAAAAAGACCTTCTAATCCCCTGACCCGATCGGCATTCTCATCAAAGAAGCATCGACGTTTTTTTACTGCTTTTTTTAGCAGTTTTTCTTCAGATAACTCGACATAACTTTGAATCAAAATAGTAGGTACTCCCCGCTCGGTTCTCTCGATCGAACGCAGGATCAAGCCGAACTTTGGCAAGGGCCCACTCTTCGAGAGCACGGTCCGTCGCCCCACTACTTTTCCGTGGCAAAACACCGAAGACCTAAGCGCCTCGATGAGAACATCTTCGTAAAACTCCCAGTCTTCGATGAATACCTGGGGTGGATCTGCCTGACCAGAGCCCGATTGATAAATCTGCCTGGCATTTTGGAGAGCCGCCCCCCTGAGGTCATTCAACTTTCGAAGGAGCGCCTCGATCGAGTTCAACGGCTGATCACTTGCACGGTCTTCTAAAAACGCTGTAATTCGAGCTCCAAACTCGCCAATTCCAGCAGCTTTTGCCACGAGTACGAGTTTGGCGAAGCGGGGTGGCAGTGGCAAAGACAAAGCCTGCTTTCCTGCTTCGGTAATGCTCCCATCCTTGATAAACTCTAACGCCGAAAGCTCCTTCGATGCGAAATCGAGCATTGAAGACTTGGGAGTTTCGTACCAGCCAAAAGTCTTAAAATCCCGAATTCCAAATTCGCTGAGAAAAAGCAAAGCCTGCCCCAAGTGCACGCGGTGAATTTCTGGGGTCTCGAATAAGCGCAGCTGTTCGTGCTCGGCTTCGGTCCAAAGGCGATAGCAGGTACCTTCACTGACCCGTCCTGCTCGCCCTGCCCGTTGTTCGCTCGAAGCACGACTGATACGCAGGGTTTCGAGACGCTCTTGACCGAATTGAGGATCGGTTCTCATGATCTTGGCAAGACCAGTGTCGATGACCACTTTTACATTCGGAAGCGTCAATGACGTTTCAGCAATATTGGTCGAACAGATGATTTTACGTTTTTTACCCGTGAGAAACACCTTTTTCTGTTCAGCATCCGGAAGCGATGCATAGAGTGGAAGTACTTCGATCGAATCATCCACGTGATCACGAAGTTCACGGACCGCACGATCAATCTCATACGAACCCGGCAAAAAGACCAGTACGTCACCGGAAGGATTCTCGAGGAGTGCAGTCTTGGCAGCGCTCAGCACCGACACTTCGCCCAGGTATTTCTTTTTGACCGGAAACGTACGACCCGAAATCTGAAACGTCTGGGTATCCGGCATAAACGCTTCGATCGGTGCCGGATCGAGAGTCGCTGACATGACCACTACTTTTAGGTCGGGCCTGAGTGATCCCTGAATTTCTTTGAGCAACGAAAGCGCGAGGTCGAGATCGAGGCTTCGCTCATGAAACTCGTCTAGAATCACTCCCTGCACATCCTGAAGTTCAGGGTCACGATGCAGGCGCCTCAGCAATACACCTTCGGTCATAAATAAGATCCGAGTATTCTTCGATTGCTTCGATTCGAAGCGGATCTGATACCCCACCTCTTCACCCAACCTAAAACCCTGCTCCTCTGCAATCCGGGTCGCACTCATTCGGGCGGCCCAGCGTCTGGGCTGAAGCACGATCCAACGACTTCCGTTTCGAGAGAGCGCTACCGGCACCCGGGTCGTCTTGCCGGTTCCGGGTTCTGCCACAACGATGACCGTCGACTTTTGCTGAACTGCAATTTCGATCGAAGAAATGAAGGAATCGATAGGAAGAGTTTGAAAAGTTTTCATTTTTGTCGTTAAATCGATAGTATATGAAAACTCTTTGGTGTGCTTTATCTCTTTTCGCGTTCTCAGGTGTTTCAGCCCATGCGCAGGCGCCAAGTAATGCGCCCGTTCCTCAAAAAGGAAAAACGGCAACTGCAACTCCTGCCCCTGCTCAGAACGCACTTCCACTCGCACCGCCACACGCTGCAGCAACTCCCGCACCGGTCGCAGAGAAAAATCCTTGGACGCTTTTTTATGAAGGAGAATATGTCGGGCCCCGTCTGACCAATATCGCGATCGACGAAACCCAAGGACCGGACGACACGACTCCGAGCTACGGCGAGTGGGATCACCGAATTAAATTCGGTCACACCCTTTTCTCGGACGATTTCTCTGTGGGTCTCGATCAAGCTGCTTCGCAATCGTTCGATCCGCTCGTTCCATTCACGATGGGCGATTTGCGTATCTTCGCTACTCTGAAAAACGTAATCGATAACGATTGGTTGAATATGGCACAAGGTGCCCGCTTTCAATTTCCAACTACAGATGCCGCAAAAAAAGTGGGCCTGAACTTTCGTGTCGATATCAAGAACACTTTTACCCCGAAAACATCTTCACAAATTGTTTCATGGAAATTGATTACCGTCATCAGCCCTCGCTTTTACAAAGTAGATGCATTGAATCCGGATAAGCCTCAGACCGATTTTATGGTGGCAGCGATTCCAATCATGGACGTAAAGATTTCTGACCCCCTTGCGTTTCAGCTGGATGGCGCCTTCGACATGAACCATACTGTAGTCGAAAGCACCATGGACTTTAACTCGGCTGAGAGCGATTACTTCGATACTGGTCTGGTCTGGGATCCGATGCCGCACGTCGAATTGAATCCTGCGATTCGAACCTATACCGGAAACATTTCCCTGAAAGCATCTGTTCTCTATTTGGATGTTTCGATCTCGATCTAAAACCGGAGGGACCCTATGGGTCTGAATATTAAAAAGGGCTCTATCCTGATCTACCGCGTTTTTGATGTCGCGGAAGAGGCCAATCTTTCACAGATCGAAGAGCAACTCAAATCGACTGCGACTCGGGCACGCCTACGCTTTACGTCAGGCCCTCGCCAAGCGGTGATCATGGCGAATGCGCCGGTGACCTTAAGCCTGGGTGAATCCGACATCAACCTTTTGGGCAAGACCGCCCGCATCGAAACTTTTGCAAAAATTTGGGATTACGGCGTGGTTTCGATCCTGTTTCAAATTCCCATTACCCCGGGCACCAGCTGGGAAGAACTGATCAACCTCAGCGCCAAGCTCGAGCAAGACACCTTCATTGATGATTCCGCCAGAATGCGGGCACAGGAACTCGTCGCCCACATCAACCCTGCCCTCCGCGACCCGCACAACTGGCACGAATTCGAAGACTATGTGATTTTTTTCTTCGAGGAAATTGAAGGACTCATCACCGCAGCAGACCTTTCGGATCAAGTCGATACTGCCCGCCTGATTGTTGCCGAAAATACCGTAAAGCTTTCGGAGCGTGCAAAAAAATCGATCCTCGAAGGCACATATCAATATTCTGATTCTGACCTGACCATCATCGACTGGAATAGCGCGATCGTGCTCGAGCCCTCCGGCCGCAAGGAAATTCCCGAAGTCATCGAATTCGCACTCACCCACATGATGGAAATGCGCTACTACGATTCGCTCCTCGATCAAAGACTGGGCATGCTCTACGACGCGATTGAAGAGTCACGCGCCCGCTTTTTCAGTAACCGCTTTACGTCACTCTCGCGCGAGGCCTCTGCCCGCTATATCGAGTTCTCTGAGTTTATCGAACGCGTCGACAATTCTTTCAAGGTGGTTGGGGATTTTTACCTCGCCCGAATTTTCAGGGCGGCGGGAGAAAAATTCCGGATGTCCGAGTGGGAAGGCAATGTGACCCGTAAGATCAACTTGTTCTCGAACCTTTCAGAACTCCTACAAGGTGAAGTAAACGTCAATCGCAGTCTCTGGCTCGAAATTACCATTGTTGTTCTGATTCTTTTCGAACTGGCTACGACGTTTGTTAAATTCGCGGTACACTGATGGTCAAGCCGATGCATGAACACAAAGACGCAAAAAAATTAAGAATTGGTTCCATTACTTTCGCACTGATCGCAGGGCTCGTCATTCTTGCGCTTAAATTTTACGCCGCACGTATTTCTAACTCCTCGGCCCTTCGTTCGGATGCGCTCGAAAGCACCGTGAATGTGCTTGCCGCAGCTTTTGGCCTCGGCTCGATTCTCTTTTCAGAAAAGCCAGCTGACCGTGATCATCCCTATGGACACGGCAAGATCGAATATTTTGCCTCTGCGTTCGAAGGCGGCTTGATCTCGCTTGCGGGATTTTTGATTCTGATTGATACCCTGGGGCGTTGGTTCAGCGGCGCTCCGATCGAAAATCTGGGTCACGGCCTGGCCATCAATCTTTTCGCGGGATTACTGAATGGTCTCGTCGGCATGGTCATCTATATCAGTGGCAAGAAACATCACTCTCAGGTTCTGATTGCCGATGGAATGCACCTCCTGACCGATCTGGCCACCACCATTGCCATTACCATCGGCTTAGGACTCACCTTACTGACGCAATGGCACTGGCTTGATCCGGTCATTGCACTTGGGGTTTCGGGCTTTCTCTTTTGGACGGGCTTTCAATTGGTTCGAGAAGCTGCAGCAGCCTTGCTTGATGCCGAGAATCCTAAATTGCTGAAACGAATTGTCGATCACTTCAACCAGCTTGAGCGCGGTAAAATCATTACCCTTCATGAACTGAAGGCCCGAGATTTCGGGCGCGACAAACACATTGATGTTCATTTGGTCATACCCGAATTTCTTACCGTTAAAGAGGCTCACGAAATTACCGATGCTTTCGTCAGTTCGCTCATGAAAGAGTTCGGCAAGGGCTCGCTGATTCATACCCATATCGATCCTTGTGCCCACGCCTTCTGTTCTGAGTGCCGTTATGAGAATTGCCCGATCCGGGTAGTGCCTTTCAGAGAGCTTAAACCCTTTACGATCGAATCTTCAGTGAAGCGCGGAATCGTCTAAACATTAGACACTCTGTCAGCCACTTTACAAAATCCCTGTTCATTAAAATCGTTGAATGCCTCGATAATACGTTGTTTTACTGCATGAATCCCCAAGCCCGGCACCTTGGCACGCCCTCTGCAATCTCTAAGGTAAGAGAGAACACGTTATGAAAAATATGTATCAAATTTTGTCAGTTGGTTTTATTGCAGTAGCCCTTACCGCTTGCGGAACTTCTGCCACCCAAACTTCAGCCACCACGAGCGGCGGAAACTCACAGGGTAACGGAAATGGTACCGTCACTACCGGCACCGGTAACTGGCAGGGACTTCCTCCAGCCTGGGAACAACAAGTAGTTCTTTCAGGAAACCTCGGACCTTACCCAACCGCATCTTTTACCGTACACTCCGGAACTTCAGCCATGCTCAAAGTTAAGATTGAGCCTGCTAATGCTCCGAACATGATCATCGATGGCTACGAAGCCTATAATTTTCCTTACGGCGCCCTTCAGTTCGACGTAACCGTAAACGGCGCTCCTTACGGAACGACTCCTCCGATTCAAGTTCCTGGCGCAAATTCAGGCGGCGCTCCAGACACCAATGGTTCAAGCACCGGAACTTTCTGGGTTCACGATTTCTCACAAGTTGCAGCTTTGGGTGGCGGACAAGCCACGATTACCCTCAGCCATGCCTTCTACGACAATTGTCGCTATGGTTACACCATGGAATACGGCACTTTCTACGGTTGTATGATGCAACAGGTTTTCCAATACCACATGGTTGCTGCGAAAGTATTCGTACAAACTGATGGCACTTGGATGGATCTGAACAACTGGGAATAATTCCCAGTCAATTGCTCGAGATCAATGAGCAGGAGATTTCGTAAACTTTCCGACCACGGTATCGAAATTTTCTTCCTGATTTTTTTCAAAATCCGAATTTTTTAAAGCGGAGAGCGCTCTTAAGAACTCTCTCACATCCCCCTCATAACTTCTTAAGAGCGCTCTAAACCCATGATCCGAAGCATCGTACGTCTGAAATTGAATCAGCGTCGCATTATTGATGTTTCTCGAAATCCTGACATCTTTCTTCAAGGTTTCAAAGTAAGCGGCCTTTTCTTGCCGCTTCTCTTCCGGCGACTTAGCCGATGAATAAATCTGCCCCAATTCACGATAAGCCTGACTCAGACGGGTTCTGATTTTTTCATTCCATTCGCGGTCTTTAAGATAATTTTTCCAGCCTTCGGCATCGAGCTCGTGCTTTTCCTCAAAATACTTTTGAGTCAGTTGATCAGCTACAAAAGAAGCAAGACTTTCATTGAAGTAACTTTGATTCTTGATGTACAGCGTGGCGTGTACTGATTCATGCAATACGACATTCACCAGATCCGGAAGCGACCGAATCATGGTAGATAAAAGCGGGTCTTTGAACCAACCCAGAGTCGAATACGCAGAGGCCCCCCGAACATCAACGTCGTAGCCCTCTTTCTGGTATTTGGCACCGAATTCTTCGGCATCACTTTTGGCGAACCAGCCAATGTAATTGAAACTTCCTGCAATCGGAAACGAAAAGATCTTGGGTTTAAGTGCCAACTCGTCCGAAACCGTAACCACATACACTACCGCATCACGGTCGAGCTTTACGTATTCCGAATAATTCTGAGTCGGCTTGAGTCCAAAGCGCTCACCGAATTTCTTGATTTCTGACAATTGCTGTAGCTGGGTTCGTACCCGCTCATCGGTGGTGGGATCACGAATCACGTCTTCAATCGGGCGTCCCCGATTCAATAGCTGAAGCTGTCCTCTTCCCGCTTGGTAAAGGTAATAGACTGAAGAACAAGAACTGAGGAATCCCATGGTCAAGATCAATGAAAAGCCGTAAAGCATCCGAAGAAGCATTGGCTTAGAAGTAATAAGAGCCCCCGATGTTGACAGAAATATTATCTTTCCAGCTGCCGATATTTCCGCCGCTCAGGTAAGAGGTTGCCTCACCCTTCAGCGAAAATTGCGAAGCAAGTTTGACTTTCACACCTGCGCCAAGAATAACAGTAATCTGATCGAGCTCGCTCGGCGGCGCGAAGACTGCTCCATTGGCAGCATAAGTACCAGTCGCATTGCGATTCAATTGTCCAATACCCACCTTAAAATACGGGCGCACCGGATCTGCCTCTGTAAAGAGATGATAGAGCATGTTAATGCTGTAAGTTCGATCGTGATAGGTAATATCTTGAGAGCCCGCGAGGTAGTCCTTGGTCACGCTGTCGAGATACATGACTTCAAGTTCGCTTTCTTGGGTGAAAAAATAGCCAAACGTTCCGGTCCAACCCCTCGTCCAAGTGTAACTGCCGCCGTTATAAGTACTTTTTGAATAGGAAAGGGTTCCGCCCACTTCAAATACCCCGGCGTGGGCCTGCGCTCCAATAGAGATCAAAAAAATCGCTAAAAACTTCAACATCACTACCCTCCTTGGGTTTCTATCGTCAACGATTACTCGTCAACTGGCAATCGAGAAATCTCATCAATGAGACGTCTTCCTTCTTTTGCATTCTTCTTTTTGGTTTGCTCGTAAACAGTATCCTGAAGTTTCTTATTTTCAGCTACCGGCGCTGTCACCACGCTGGCAGGAGCCCTGACGGATGATTCTTCTTCATCGAGTTTCTTCAGATCGGCAGCCTCGCCATAAAGTCGCTCTTTTAGAATTTTAAGGGTGTGCTGAGCCTCTTTGTCGTCAATCGCATCTTTGAAGGACGGCTTGCCCGATACCGATGCGATGTCGCGGGAGGGCTCGTCCTTTTTTTGTCCCCAATTTTCAAGCTCTGCCGTAAATGAACGAAGCTTGCTCTCGTAAGACTTATCGATACTGAACAGGTATTGATCCCGATCGTCTTTGGTTACGTCAAACTGGGTTAAAAGTTTTTCGACCGAACCGGTCTGCATCAATTCAGGCTGACTCGGAATGATTCTCGAATTGTCTATCGCCAAATGACTGATTTCGCCTGCGTGAACAGTTTGCACAGCTTGATCATGGTAGCGATTTTGAAATTTACATTGAGCAACGAAACTTCCTACCGAAGTCAGTTTTTCTTCGGAGCGATACTCCATCCAAACCACTCCTCCATGCAGGACCATTTTTCCGTTAGGAGTCATGACCACTTGATTCGCTGTTCCGATCGGAGCATCTACCAACATGTTTCCGCGGTAAAGCTTATGAGAATCTTCCTTGCTCTTGGCCAATTCAATAAAACTGTTCGGGGCAATCTTGATATTTACTTGTGATGAAAGTCGCACCCAGGCGGATTCATTATGGGTGATTACCATCGAGCCACAAGCCAAAGGATGCGAATCCTTGAATCGAGTGAGAACTTTTCCTTGCGGAGGAATGGCTTCAACACCCTTTCCCGCTTTGACCATGATGGCACAAGTGACTTCTTCGCTTGCCTTGGTTCCTTGCGAAAAACTACTGAAGATCATGCTCGCGAGCACCAGTCCGATAAACTTATTCATGTTTATCTCCGGCTTTCGGCTGAGCCGCTGGCTTACGATTGCGATTCACCCAATCGACTTCTTCGGAATGAGGAAATTTTTCAACCATCGACACGAGCGCATTCTGGGCCTCTTGGGTTTTTCCTTCGCCCTCGTAGAGAAATGCTCCCCACAATGAAGCGGTTCTAAAAATCCAATCGTCAGGTGAAGTAAGTTTCTTGGCTCGGCTGAAATCTTCAGACGCCAACCGAAATTCTTTGAGCTTGTACCAGGAAATCCCGCACATCAGGAAATTCTCCGGTCGCGCAAAAGTCGTATCGTCCTTCTGGTGAATCAACTGGGTGAAAATCACCGCAGCCTGTTCATATTCGTTCTTTCTAAAATAGCCCAAAGCCAACGCATAGAGTTCGTTGCCCGACAGGTTTGCCGGTGGGCGGTATTGAATCGATTCCATCGCACGGGCCAGCTCCGACCCTTCGAGTTGTCTCAAGCGCTTGGAAGCCTCCTCAGTCATGATTTCAGCTTCCATTTCGGCGTGGGACATTTCCTTCGTGCCAATTTTCTTTTCGAGCTCGGCGACCTTCTGATTCAGCTTTTCATTTTCCTGATCGATGGCTTTCATCTCATCCAGGTTTCCAAGAAATGCGAAAAAATGGCGCTGATAGGTGCCGAAAATTCCGTACTGGCGGAATTCCTTAGCTGCAAACGAAGTCTGGAATTCTTGATAAACCGCTACTCCACCTACAAATGAAAAGTAAGCGAAGATCGCTACGAGAAATCCGGCAGCACCGTATTTAATTGATATCTTCTGGAAGAGTTCTTTCACCTTCACGTCTATCATTTCGGAGTTGGGCAGATAAAACTTGAGGATTGACGGGCGTTAGTTTTACGCCACTTTTTTGACAGGTTTTGCTGCAAAATCAAGCAACAAATAAGACTTGGATTCGACGAAGACTTTGAAGAGTACCGGATCGAGCTTACCGCTTTTTACCTCGTCCTCGAGAATCGAAAGGGCCTTGTCGACAGGTACTGCGGCCTTATAAGGGCGATCCGCTGCTGTCAGGGCATCGTAAATATCACAAATGGTCAACATCCGGCTTTGAACCGGAATTTCTTCGGCCTTCACCTTTTGCGGATATCCGGTACCGTCGAGCTTCTCGTGATGGCGATGGGCAATGTTCGGAACACTTTCGAGTCCCCGGCTCCAGGGAACCATTTTCAGGATATCGTACGTGAATGAAACGTGTTTCTCGATCTCAGTACGCTCTTCACGGCTTAACGTTCCGCGGGCGATGCAGAGCCTTTCCTTTTCATAATGAGTAAGCGCACAACAGGATTCTGTATCATCGACTTTGACCTGCATTTTGGTCAATTCGACAATTCCCTGAGAAACTTCTTGCGGTAAAATATGTGGCTCGTTTGCCGAGCGAATGAGACTGAACGCCGTATCTAACTCTTTTAAGTGACGCTTCATCTCGAGTTGATTCTTCTTACCCGCGAAATCGCGTTGAATCGCCATTTTCATGAGCTTGAATCGCATTTCGATCAGTTCGAGTTCGTACGGAAAAAGCTTCTTTTCCTTCTGCAAAATATCTTCTTTGACCGAAATCTTGCCGATGTCATGCAGCATCGCCGCATATCGGAGTTCGCGCATCTGGGTGGCCGAAAATTGAATGAGCGCAAGATCACCGGTTGAAGTCTTATTTACCGCTTCTGCCAACCCCAGCGTCAGATCGCAAACCCGCTGAGAATGACCTGAAGTCACAGGATCACGCGCTTCGATCGCAGTGACACAGGCATTGACGAAGCCTTCTAGAATCTGTTCCTGTTCGAATAAGAGCGTACTATTCTCGATCGCCAGTGCGGCCTGCGACGATACAATTGCACAGAGACGCTCGTCTTTTTCCGTAAATTCAGCATTGGGTTGGTCTTCCGTTGGCAACTTGTTCACCAATTCCACCACCCCAACCAAGTCTCCCCGGGGAGTCAATAACGGGGCTGATAAAATATTATAGGTAGTATAGTTGATCACGCGATCGGTAAGTATTCGCTGATTTTCGACGGTGGTTCCATCGGCTGTTTGCTGGCTTTGCGAATAACTCTCTTTAAAGACCTGTTGATGAAGCCCCGTTTTTCCGACCAGGGTACTTTCATCCAGACGAAAGACCACACTTTTAAGCGAATCAGGCACTGTTCGAATTCCCGCGCTGCGGGTAACCATTGCCTTGAACACCAGAACCGACTCACCTTTAATGTTTTTTTGCAGGGTATAGATCGACCCACCATCACACCCAATCAGGTCGAGGTAGGAGTTCAGAATAGAATGAAGATCTCGGGTCAACGATTCGTAAGACATGTCTCTCATTCACTTCGGTCAATTTGCTGTCCGGCATAAATGGTTTCTCAAATCCGGGCTGTCCAACCTTTTGACACCTAGCCAGACTTCAGTCGTCATTTTTAAGGAATACCGGCCGGGCACCGACTGATTCATACACATTTGTTATGTAAATAATTGAAATCAAAGGCCTTTTTTTTGAACCCGAGTGGCCAACCTTTACACACTTCTTGGCCCGCTCTTTGCTTTATTAGACAGTAGAGAGAACTATTTATGAAACAAATTAAATTGAGTACCTATCGCGTCCTGACCCTCGCCCTGAGCAGCATTTTGCTTCACGCTTGTGGCCCCCAGGCTTTCGTACCCGTATCCAATTCTTCAAACTCACTTGCCGGCAACATGATTTTACCCGCTAAAGTCGATATCGTGATGGGCATCAGCGCCACCGGATCGATGAGCAATATTTATCCGGGCATTCACAATGAAATTCCATCCTTTGTACAAGGTCTGCAGAACAGTGGCTGGGACTATCGCTTTGTCACGCTTCCGCTCACCCAGTATGTCGACACCACTGCCACTACTTATTCAATCAATCATGCAGTTTCGACTTCGCATTACGACAGCAATTACTATCCATTGGGTACCTGGCTGACTCCTTATCCAGGAGCAGTTCCGACCACTTCCGGTCTAGGCATTGCCTCTTCACTTTTCTCACAACTTTTTGTTTTTCCAAGCTTCAGTCCTCCGACGAACGACGGGCACGAAACCGGAATTCATAACGAAGTCGGCTTTTTGCAACGAGCAGACATCCGCACCAATTTCTTGCGTCCAGACGCCATGCTCGCAGTCATTACCCTTTCGAATTATGACGACAAATCGGGCGGAACCTGGGGAACCACCGGCTGGAGCACCAGCCAACAGTGGACTGCAGGTGCCGACAGCAGCATTCCTGCTTTCGAAGCAAGTCTCCTTTCGATCAAAGGCAGCACTAGCTTGCTCAAATACTATTCGATGGTTGCACACAACACGAGCGATTGCTGGGGAGTTGCCAACAACAGCCGCCCGGGAATTCGCTACGAACAGATTGCAACTGACTTTGGAACCACACCGATTGATATTTGCACCAACACCCTCGATCAATCCCTGAGCCGCATCAGCAGCGACCTGCAAGGCGCCAAATTGAACTTCGAGAAAATCTACCTCATCATCGGCAATCAACCGAATATCAGCACCATTCAAGTAACCAAATACATCGGCGGAAATTCTGGCAATGCCCAGATCATTCCTCAGGATGCGACCAACGGCTGGACTTATAGTTGCCCTACTTGTAGCTCTACCGGTTACGGCACCGTCTACACCATCGATCAACCGGTCAACATGGATCAGGAATCAGGCTATGTGATTTCTCTTCACGGAACCGCACGATTGCATGGCAATGATACTGCAAACGTTACCTACATGAATCATTAGATAGGTATAAGGCTGCCACAAAGTGGCTTTGCCACTCTTACTGAGTGCCTTATACCAGTAATTAAATAAAAACAGTTGATTTCAGGCGAACCTTCGGATACGTTCCGGGGCGCATGAGAGAGCGCAATACCCGAACCCACTTGTTTGTTACCCTGCTAGCGGCTTTGAGCGTGAACGCTTACGCCAACGAGCCCAGCTTGGGCAGTCGCACCCCGTTTCATTATGTGTACCAGGAACTCGTGCCCCAGGAACACGAACAACTGCTGGTCAGCGACCCGGTTTATAAAGATCATTTTTTGGCGAACAAAAGCGAAATCGACTTCGAGCAAAAATTCGGCCGCTCGGTATTCTGGGCGACCACGGGCACTGGCACCGGTTCAGGCACCGGATTTTTGGTCGGAAAAAACCTGGTTCTTACTAATCGTCACGTTCTGGCCAATATCGACAAGAAGTGCAACAAGTTCGACATTAAAGGCGTATTGAATGGAAATCGCTTTCAAACCACCTGCAAGGAAGTCATCTTTTGTGGAGTTGCAGAAGAAAATGATTTCTGCCTGATCCGTATGAACCCGATGAGCGATGGCCGCGAACTGGGCGACGTATTCGGCACTTTGAAACTAAGCCCTACCCTTGCCGACTATCACGATCATCTGACTATTCTCGGCAACACTGAACATTTATTTAACCTGGTCGCCGCAGGCGGAACTTACACCATTCAAAATGGCCCAACGATGCTTCATTTTACTCCTGCTCGAAGCGGAAATTCAGGATCGCCCCTCGTCGCCGACAACGGGCAAGTGTATGGCATTCACTTCGGACGAGACGGAGATTTCGACTCTCGCGGAAACCTGTATCTGATCAACGCATTCATTCCAAAAAGCGTGATCCCTGCCGACTTCTCGGCTGCCTATTGTATCGCCAATCAACTGGTAGGTCGCGCTGTCAGTTCAGTCGAAATCCTAAAGGAACTTCAGGCAAACGCTCCGAAAATCATGCGAGAACTTTCAATCGGCGAACCGATTGCGCCCAAAACCGTGGTCAATGCCCGCCCTTTGAAAACCAATCGAATCGCAGCGCACGAAGAAATTTGATGCCCAACTAGGGCCACACACATTCGGGTCGGCCAAAAACCGGAATTGAATTTGCCTGCTCTAATCGTTGATCAAGAAGGTTTCGCCCCGTCATCCCATCTGCACTCATTCCGAAATAGCGCGCTAGGGTTACCGGAACATCCAAGGCCTGTACTTTTCTTTTTTCGAGAACCAGTTCCTTTGCATGCGGTGGCTTTAGCCAGAGCACCATATGAGATGCCTTTGATACGAACTGCTTTGTCTCGGGTGAGCACACGTCTTTCGAATGAGGATCTCGAAAGCGAGACCCGTGATCGCTTTGAATGATGATGAAGGAATCATCATAGAGTTTCATTCGCTGTAATTCCTCGAGCAAACGCACTGCAACCCGATTCGCGCAAGGCAATTGCCTCTCATAGCCACTTTCTGCACTCAGCTGATACTGATCCGGTTCATGCACCAAGGCGGTGGGATCGCCCACCACTCTACATTGTTCATCATGAATAAATGGCGCATGCGGGAGCAGCAGATGAATCAAATGATAGGCGGGGCCTTCTGCGCTCGCGATTCGCCGGATTGCCTGATCAAACAAAGCGAGTGGGATACTGGTACCGATGGGCTCGTCAACTTGATCTTCCGCCATCAAATGTGTTTTCCTTAAGCTCAAACGATAGCGATAAAGCTTGGCCAGAGTCTTCAGCTGATAGAAAAACATTTTTTTTGCATCGCCCTTGAACAGAATTTCCTTTGCCGCCCAGTTTTGATCAAAACACGTAGCTTCTGGCAAAATCGAGCAGGACAAAGCAGGATCATTCAAAAAGAGATTCACTGAATAACCAGCCTCCTTAAAACGCCGAAGAAGAGGTGCAGGATTTGCTCCCATGATTTCGGGATCAGGATTTCCGCTGAGGACCTGCCTCATGCTTGCGTGTGTCGAAAGTGCGTTTGAATGTGCGTCCGCAAAATAAATGCCTGTCGGAAATTGCCTGAAAAACGCTTGTGAACTTAAGACCGGATCATTCAAGAGAGACTCACCCGACATCTCATCCAACACCAAATGGATGACATTCACCTTGTTCTGAATCGGACTGTTCGATTCTTGAGCGATTGGAGACGTCAACCCCGAATGAGCATGAAAGGCAAGTTGCCCAAAATGAACCAGATCGGTTCCGAGCAGAGAAAACGAAACGACGAAGGCCGCTAACCGAGTGCCACGGGCAAAGCGCTGGGTGAGATGAAAATAAAGTGCCATCGTTAACAGCAACACCCCGATACTCAAAACCGAAAACAGCACACCATTCATTTGTTGGGCCATGAGAGTTACCGTATCGAACGCGAGCAACAAAGAAGAACTCGCCCCAAAGCGAGACATTACACCAGAGAAAAAGAGCATCAGTAACAAAGCAGCCGTCACGCCTGTCGCCCTTCTTGGATTTAGCTTCTGATCAGACTTGCTTATTCCCCAAGCAAACAGAGCGGCCACCAAAATCGAGGCACCGTACCAGGTAAGCATCGCACCCAATCCGACCATCGAAAACTCTGCGCCTTGTTCGGTATAAAGCGTAAGCAAGGGCGAGCCAGTCAACCCGAGAAACAGAGTTGCCATTAAAACCGCATCTTTTTTCGCGAATGGTTTTGTCTTCATGAGCTACGATTTTCTATTCGTTGCCTTTTTAGTGGCCGAGATCAAAACTCTTCCATTACTAAGCGTGCATGACTGATGAATATCAAAGCGGTCACGCAAGAGATTGATGAATTGAGGATAGTCATAGTCCTGATAAATGGAAGGATCGCGCCCCCTGAGCAACTGCTTGCATTTTGGATCCTCCATCCCCACCCATTCGATGATGAGATGATGAGAGAGTTCACCCAATTGATCGAGAATCATGGCAAGTGGAACATTCGCGTCGATGCGCAAATGGTGAATGACCGCCAAGGCAAGCGTCATGTCGATCTTGCCTTGCCATCGCTGAAGAAATGACTTTCGCTCGAGCCCAGCCCACCCAAGCGCCGGAGTCAGCGCGGTAAAATCCGAGACAATGGGATGCACGTCGAACGACTTCGCGCGTGCCATTTTATAAATTTGGTCTGCCGAATCAGAATCGGATTCGATCGAAATCACGCTGCTTGCAAAACGAGAAAGCAACTCGGAGTATTCGCCCGTGTTTGCCCCGATATCCAGACCGAGATTGAACTTGGCCCCATTCAAGGTCATTCGTGACAACTCGGACTCAAGGAAAGCGTGCTTTTCAATTCTTGCAGAATCCGAATAATGGCATTCGGATGCATATCGCGACCAAAATGAATGCTCTGCTTTCGGCACAAGCGAACGCAATGTCGTCATTATTGCTTCGAGATTCGATTCAACGATCGGTGCGGGGACTTTTAATTTGGACTCGATTCTATCAAGATTCAAAATCGTAGTCAGGCGTGCCAATAAAAGAGGCAAACGGACGTACTTAAAGATCGATGCCGACCAAAAGGGAGCCCGGCTTAAAAGTTTTCCGGCTTCCGTCAACTTCACCCGCCCCAGACTCGCCATCCAAAAACGAAAGTGATGAAGGCCCAAGTACTTTGCAATCAATAATGGGTACAAAAAATATTCGAAAAAATCACGTAACCCCACCCAACCTTGGACTTCTTCATCAGGCTCGATGCTGGGCAAATCCATGAAGACTGCCTTACCTTTTTCGAATGCAATATTGAACGGACTTGCATCTTTCAAGGTAAACCCGAGCTTTAAAAGTCGAAGTTGCAGCTCGACGGTAAAACAGGCCGCTTCGTGCAGCTGTGACGGCGTCCACTCATAAGGATAAGTGATGTTTGATAACAGGCGATGTTCGAGAACCTTGCCTGTTGGCAAATCCAACAAAGACGATTCGATGACACCTCCATGTGCAAAATTTTCGAGTTGGCCTGATTCGAGAAGCGCCAGCGCGGCTTCCACCTTCTTTAAACCGACGGAAGTCAAAGATCGAAATACTTTACCTTCGTGATAGAAAATCCGGCCGCTCGGGTCTTTAAAGGATGCGGGATCATAATGAAGGGGTTGGTTTAAGGAATTCACTTCTTACGAAAGAATCGCTTTCTGAAGCCCTTGATCGCCAGAAAAACACTTCCGACGCCTCCAAGTATGAGCTGAAGAAGCATGCTGCCACTTCCCGGATCGACATAAGCGTTCGCAGAAGACTCGGTCATTAAAATCAAAGCAAAAGAAAATGCGATCCAAAAGAGACTCGGCATCATTTGATCGTAAAGTCACCCTTTCAGATTGTCCAGTCGGGTTACACACTGTGCACACCCAAGTGTGCCGGAAGAGATACAGCTGCCCTGCATTAAGCCCTTGATTATGCGTATTTTCACACTTGGCACAGACCATGCTCTTTAAGCAAGTCAAAGGGGAAACTAAAAAATGAACTCAGTCAAAATACAAACACTCACCATCCTGGCCTCGGCCGCACTATTAACTCTCTCAGCTTGCGCACAAATCGGAAGTGATCAGGTCGAAGCATCGGCAGTTTACGGAGATATTCAACTCGATCGCAAAGAAGCAAGCAGCTCTGCCACCATCAGCGCGACTTTTTTTGTCGGAGGGCCAACCGGAACGGTACTACGGCTCGAATCCCCGGCAAGTCTTTCAGTCAATGGCCAAGGCAGTAGCGCCATCAACGATCCGATCTTGAATATGGTCAGTTACGAAAAGAATGTTTCGACGTCTCATGCGACAAACACCGTGGTTTATACCGATAAGGATGGTGGAACTTATACCAACACTTTGATGATGCCAGGGCAATTTTCGATTTCCTCCGTGCCAGGACAGATCTCGAAGGCGTCGGGGTTTACCATCAGCTATAATAGCGACACTCCGTTCTTATCCGGAGAAGAATTTGAGATCACGCTCGAGAGCCATCAAAGTTCGAATTTTGAAGAGTATGCCCTGGTGACCGGCGCACAATCCGGCACTCAATTCATTTCGGCCCACGAACTGGCTGAACTCGAACTTGGAACCATTACCATTCACATCTGCCGCGAATCCCACCCGGCGCCACAAGCGACTTATCCGAAAGGAACCCAGATCACGGTCTCGAGCTGCTCGAATGACCGAACCGTGCAGCTGATCCCATAATTCAGTTGTAACTCGCGTCGAAAAATAAGAAAATTATTTTAGATGAACGACGCTAAAGTGAATCGATTCTTAATGCCTTTGGGTGCTCTCGGTGTGGTTTTCGGTGATATCGGCACCTCACCTCTATATGCCCTGAGTGAAATTTTTTTCGCTCATGCAGATTCAGTCAAGACAGGGCCCGAAACCATATTAGGAATTATTTCCCTGATTGTTTGGGCCCTGATCCTGGTCATTTCGGTTAAGTACCTGCAATTGGTCATGCGAGCATCGAACCATGGTGAAGGCGGCATCTTTTCACTTTACAGCCTGCTCTATCGCTTTCGAAAAGATAAACGCTCAGTCGCGCTTCTCTTAACCCTGCTCATCTTGTCCGCAGGATTTTTGTTCGGCGATGGTATGATCACTCCAGCCATCAGCGTTCTTTCGGCGGTAGAGGGACTTAAATTCTCCTTTCCATCGTTACAAAACCTGATCATCCCGCTGTCGATGCTCATCCTGACTGCACTCTTCTTCATCCAAAAGAAGGGCACTCAAAAAGTAGGAAGTATTTTTGGACCTATTTTGTTGCTCTGGTTTATTTCGATTGGAATACTCGGAGCACTTCAAATTATTGCGAACCCGATCATCTTACACGCCCTGAACCCAATCTACGCACTTCATTACCTGATTCACTGCCCGATCTCAAAACTGATGATTGTACTCGGAGGCGTGGTTCTGGCAATTACCGGCGGCGAAGCCCTCTATGCAGACATGGGCCACTTCGACATCAAGTCGATCAAACAAAGCTGGTTTATCGTAGTTTTTCCGGCATTGGTATTGAACTACCTCGGGCAGGGCGCGTACCTCTTAAGCGGAAAACCCGTGCTCTTTTCGAATCTTTTTTATTCCTGTGTTCCAGATGCTTTCAAATTACCCATGCTTCTTCTCGCAACCCTTGCGACCGTGATTGCATCACAAGCGTTGATTTCGGGCGTCTTCTCGTTAGCCACACAGGCCGTGGCGCTCGGTTTGTTTCCACGCCTCGAAATCAGATACACTCATGATCAGCACTCGGGACAGGTCTATGTACCCATGGTGAACTGGTTCTTGTTCTTCGGATGCATCTCTCTGGTTTATTCCTTTCAGGCAAGCCAGGCATTGGCCTCGGCCTATGGCTTGGCAGTATCTGCCGACATGTTCCTGACCTCGATTGCGATGTTCTATCTGGCGCGGCTTTCGTGGACCTGGAGTTTGAAACGCTGCTTGATCGCGTTTGGATCGTTTGCGTTCATCGACCTCACTTTTCTGACCGCCAACAGCCTGAAGTTTTTCGATGGCGGATACGTTCCTTTTTTTATCGGCCTGACTTTATTTACGGTGATGACGACTTGGCGTTGGGGCCGTAAAGCAACCTACTCTGCGTATTCTGGTGTAGAAACCATGAAGCTTGGTCATTTGGCGCAGCTTCACCGCGAGCAAAAGACGTTTCTGCAAAAGAACATGTTGTTGCTTGCACCCAAACCTCTGCATCACCTGGAAGAAAATACACCTGCTCTGATGCAAATGATCTACGACCGTTACGGATTGCTGGCGAGCAATATCTTCTTTGTCGAAATCCTGCATAAAAAGGTGCCGTATCTCGAAGACAATCGCTATGACGTTACGGTTTTCGAAAAGAACGAGAACGGCATGATCGCAAGCGTGGTCGTCAAATTCGGTTTTATGGAAGATCCGAACGTTGAGAAAGTGCTCGAAGGAATTGCCCGGCACCATGAGATCCAACTCGATCCAGACCCAAAAAACTGGGTGTTTCATGTATCACAGGAATTCATCCGCTTTACGAAAAAACCCACCTTCACTCATCGAATGAAAAGTGCCCTCTTTAGCCTTCTCAGGCAAGTATCGAGGCCCGGCTATGTCTATTACGGATTGGGCGACGAAATGCAGCTTTCGATACAGATCATACCCGTCAAATTATGACTTCAGAAAAAGCTTCGAGCAATTTCTGAAACTTGGCGTTTGATTCGAGTTGACCTAAGAAATCACCCGCGAGGCAAGCCGGAAACTTTCCTTTTACTCCCATCAATCGCAAACAAAAAGCATTGGTATTTCGGGTAAACTCAGGATCGAGATCCAACCCTGTTTCTACTACCCGTTTTAAGACACCGAGCTGTCTCTGATTGAGCTGCCTTTCGGGCATGCGGTCTTTCAGCGCCAGACGAAGCGTTCGAATCAAGTCTTCGCCCGACAATCGTTCTCTCAGGTAATTGGCATGCAAAAAAGAAAGCACCAGAAGCTTGAAAGTGGGTACTACACCGACGATATCGCGACTTGTCCGCAAAACCTTTCGAGTGGCTTCATCCTCGATCATGTAGCAATTTCGGAAGAGAAACTCGTTATGAAGCGGCGAATCCGAGAAAAGGTTAGCGAGACTTTCGCAAGCGTTCGCAAACGATTCTTCGAGCAGAATTGCCAGCACCAACGCGTCTTGCTTCTTCAGGTTTTTTCCGACCAAGCGGTTTCGTAAACTTCGGGCAATTCCGTGCGCAGATTCATGCATGACATAATTCGAAAGCAAGGGTGGAACTTCCGCCAAATCATAAGAATTGGGCATCTGGGCCTCTATCGCCAGGAGCGGACTTACGTTGTCATGATATGGCACAATTTTTTTGGCCAAGATAGCAGGCAATTGAGTGAGAGGCAGAACCGAAAAATCATGAAAACGGTCAGAGCTAAAACGAAATCCTTCTTTTAACGCAACTTTTCGAATTCGGTTAAAAACAGGATTGTGGGTGATGAGAAAACCATCGCCAAGATTCTGCTTGAGCGTGTTTTTCGGCGAGAACTTTTGATTGAGCTGAAGAAAACGCTTTAGCTTCATGTCAGATGCCCAGTCGGGCAGCACAGTCGTCTTCCGACAAGAGCGGTTGATTTACAAAACGTGATGCCGTTTGAAAATAGCGATAAGTTCCTTCGATTTTGTCAGAAAGGCTCTTCTTCAACCAACTTCTACCCCGCTCTTGTGCCTGCGCAAGTTCATCTGTCGACCAGCGGTACTGAAGGGCGAGGAGCACAATTTTTTGCTCAAGAAGCGACGAAATCTCCTTTTCAAACTGAAGTTGCTTTTCATGCGCTTCATTGTTTCGAGTTGTCTCCATTCGATCGTGATAAAGCAGAAGCGGCCCCCCCTCCGACTCCGAGAACAGCTCTTGCTCAAAAGCATTCGGAAACATGACGCATCCTTCGCTAGTTTCAAGCTCGCATTTGCGCGCCACTTTGCGTTCACGAATATCTCCGCGATGCAAAACTACCCCACGACTCTCGAGCTGGTCATTTAATTCGCCATCGAGCCCGAACATGCGCTGCCCGAGTTTTTTCATCAATTGAGAATAGTAAGGCGAATCCGCGACGCGCACCATTCCGACCGAACTTTGAAAAGACTCATGAATATTCGAAAAGAATGCGGTCGTGTTCTCGTCATGATAATGAAGTACTTTTTTGCTGCTTTTTTCTCGGGGATCCAGATCCTTTAGCTTTAACTCAAGATCAACCACTGATCCTTCGCCATGACTGCCCCAGGTGTTATAAATAAAATTCTTGTTCTTTAGGTCATAGACATAAAGACGGCGAATGGTTGCATTTTGCGAGTAATCCACAAAAGTATAACGATCCGGGCACGTAAAGGTTGTGGGTTGGGCAAACATCGCATTGCAATAAGCTTTCATCACGGTCTTAAATGTTTGCGTTGACGGCATTTGATATTCGGGAAGATGCTTGCGCGAAAGCCACAGCTTCTTGTTTTCGAAGTCGGCATTTTCAGAAAATCGGGTAGCGACTTCCGCATACAACCCTTCCAACTTCTGATCAAACGAAACCGAAGCATTTGCAGCTTCGCTCATACCCATCGACCCCAAAACCAAAATCATTGAAATCAGATTTAACATTCGTGACTATTTATACACCTTATTTTCATAATCCAACATTGCACAGTTACGAACATTCACTATAATCCGGACATGAAAACTCCTCGCTTCACTAAAAGAATTGCATTCAGTACCCTCGCCATCCTCGGAGCCATTGTCATTTCATCCGAACACGGATCGGCATCATCGGCTTCTGTGCATTTAGAACGAAGCATTCCTCTAACCAATATTAAATCGATGATGATCAAAACAGTGGGCACCGATATCAAACTGATTCCCGGAAGCGGCGATCAGATTCAAGCCACGCTGGACGGCCAATTTCCGGTCGAGAAACCTGAACTGGCACTGGTATCCGAAACTAAAGGAAATATTCTTACCATTCACACGGAAGAAAAAGACAAAAGCAATTCCTTGAAATGGGATGGAAATACTTCCGGTCGCAGCTTGACCCTCTTGGTTCCCAAAACTACGTTCGAAAAGCTAAAATCAATGAGTGTGGATACGGTTTCTGGCGAAACCAAAATCCTCATTACTGCAATACCTCAGCTTGCGCTTAAATCAGTATCCGGAAATATTCAGTTCAAGGGTGATGTAACTGAAACCCTAAGTCTCGTCAGCGTAAGCGGTAAAATCGATGTGGAAGGAAAAATTGCGCAGATTGCAGGAGAGTCCGTCTCTGGTTCGTTCGAAATGAAACTCGCCAGCCTCAGCCAAAACGCCAAGCTGCACTCGATTTCGGGCGCAATCACTCTGAACCTGCCAGAAAAATCGCAAGTCGAAATTCAGGCAAGCTCAATGAGTGGTCAAAAGGATATCGAATCACTGTTTAAATCGAAAGCAACCGATCGTGGCTTCATTTCAGCGAAGACGGTTTCTGGAAATATCAAAATCAAGAAATTCTGACGCAGACCTTAACCAAAAGGCGCGGAGGCTAGGCCGACGCGTGTGGTGCATGGCAAGCCGTAGCAGGATGCGTAGGCTAACGCCCGACCTTTTAGAACTTCATCTCAGGGATGGTGCCTTCGATGATGAGGGGCGCTTCGGTGGCCTTGATGATTTCTTCGGTCGTGACACCAGGAGCACGCTCCACCAGTTTTAATCCGTTCGGAGTGACATCGATCACCGCCAATTCAGAAACAATCCGATTCACACATTTCTTACCGGTCAAAGGAAGAGAGCATTTCTTCAGGATCTTGCTCTTTCCGTCTTTCGAAACATGTTGCATGGCTACCACGACGTTCTTGGCGCCTGCCACCAGATCCATCGCACCGCCCATGCCTTTTAGAAGTTTTCCGGGAATCATCCAATTTGCGAGATCGCCTGCCTGATCGACTTCCATCGCTCCGAGTACGGTAAGATCGATTTTTCCGGCCCGAATCATGGCGAACGAATCCGCGCTCGAAAAGAAAGCCGCTCCCGGCCCCACCGTAACAGTCTCTTTTCCGGCATTGATTAAATCGGCATCGACTTCGGTTTCAGTGGGATAAGGCCCAAGCCCGAGGATTCCATTTTCACTCTGAAGGCAAACTTCGATACCTTTCGGAATATAGTTTGCAACCAGCGTCGGAATACCGATGCCGAGATTGACGTAATAACCATCCTTAAGTTCTTGCGAAATTCGCTGAGCGATTTGCTCTCTGGTCAGTGCCATTAGATTTGTCCCCCCACAGCGCGTAATACTTTTCTTTCAATTCGTTTTTCGTATTTTTCGCCCTTGAATAGGCGGTGCACATAAACACCAGGAAGATGCACCTGATCCGGATCAATCGATCCAACCGGTACAATCTCTTCTACTTCGGCAATGGTAATTTTTCCGGCCATGGCACACAAAGGATTGAAGTTTCTCGAAGCCTTACGGAAGACGAGATTACCCATGGCATCCCCTTTCCAGGCTTTGACGATTCCAAAATCACTGATGATGGCACGCTCGAGAATGTAAGTGCGTCCGTCAAATTCACGAGACTCTTTGCCTTCGGCAACCAAGGTTCCGGCACCCGTAGCAGTAAAGAAAGCAGGAACACCCGATCCTCCCGCTCTCATGCGTTCAGCGAGGGTACCCTGCGGAGTGAATTCGAGTTCGAGCTCTTTATTCAGAACCATCGATTCGAACAATTTGTTCTCGCCGACGTAGCTCGACACCATTTTCTTGACCTGCTTCTTCTCGAGCATGAGTCCGATACCAAAACCATCCACCCCTGCATTGTTTGAAACGCAGGTCAGATTCTTCACTCCCTTGCGCACAAGCGCCGCAATCGAATTTTCAGGAATACCACAAAGTCCAAAACCTCCGATCGTCAATACGGCTCCGTCGAAAATATCCTTTACGGCTTCATCCGGCCCTGAAACCAGCTTATTCATGCCTCGTTTTGTACTCATGGCAGCTCCACTGCGATCGCAGTTGCTTCGCCGCCACCGATACAAATTCCGGCAACTCCACGTTTGAGTCCGCGATCTTTCAGTGCCGAAATCAGAGTCATGACGATTCGAGCACCCGAGGCGCCGATTGGGTGTCCGAGACTGATGCCTCCGCCCCAAATATTGAGCTTTTCGTGCTGAATTCCGAGATCTTTCATCGATGCCATCGCCACAACTGCGAATGCTTCGTTGACTTCAAATAGATCGACGTCAGAAACTTTCCAGCCGGCACGATCGAGCACTTTTTTCATCGCACCCGCAGGCGCAGTCGTAAACCAAACTGGCTCTTGTGCATGGGTTGCCTGTGCAACAATCTTCGCAAGCGGCTTAAGTCCGCGAGCTTGAGCAGTGGCTGCCGACATCAAGACTACCGCAGCAGCGCCATCATTCAGCGTTGAAGCATTCGCAGCAGTAACGGTACCTGCTTTATCAAATGCTGGCTTGAGAGTTGGAATTTTATCGAATTTTACTTTAGCAGGCCCTTCATCGTTCTCGAAGCTGACTGAATCGCCCTTTGCTCCGGCAATAGTTATCGGAGCAATTTCATTCTTAAATTTGCCTTCGGCTTGTGCCTTTTGTGCACGTTTAAAGCTTTCGGTCGCGAATGCGTCCTGGGCTTCGCGGGTAAAATGCATTTCTTTTGCACAGAGTTCGCCACAATTACCCATATGCTGGTTATTGTACGGATCCCACAAACCGTCATGAATCATCGAATCGACCACTTGGGCATTGCCCATGCGGAAACCATTTCGTGCTGCAGGCATCAGATAAGGAGCATTCGACATGCTCTCTTGACCACCAGCGACTACGATCTCGCTTTCGCCCGTTTGAATCGCCTGCATGCCGAGCATGATGGCTTTCATCCCACTACCGCATACCTTGTTGATGGTCAGAGCCGGAACCGAGTTGGGAATTCCTGCAAAAATGAGCGCTTGGCGGGCTGGAGCCTGCCCCACACCACCGGTCAGCACGTTACCCATGATGACTTCAGAAACTTCGTTAGGTTGAACTCCCGCACGAGCGAGCGCATTTTGAATGGCATGTGCGCCCAATTTTGGGGCCGTAAGCGTCGCGAGCGCTCCTTGAAAACTTCCAAATGGAGTTCGTGCTTGTCCGACAATGACTACTTCAGGATTCGAATTTTTCATAGGGCCCCAGCCTATCAATTCGACCGCAACCCTGCAACCGGTAACGATATTCGTTGTGGCAGTTTCATACTTTAATCTACTGCCGTTTGATGCTAAAATCGCATTCTTATGAATTGGGATCGTAGAAAAAAACCAAGCCTGACTGCCCCTGCGGCCGTTTCCGCCGAATTGCCGAAAGACTATCTGAAGCTGGTTGAGACGACCTTACTCACGGCCCTCGATCCCGGCCTGAAGGAAATTCAAAAGATTCATCCTGAAGCACGCTTTAATGCAAATGGCGCGCTCTATGGAGATGAAGTATTGCTCGCCATCACCCTGTCGCACGGCGGAACCAACCTCGTCGCCACGACGGTCTATGCCAGCGCAGACGTCAATCCGGCGCTTCCCAAACCCACGATCGAAGAAACACTTTCTGCCTGCTTGGATGCGATCGGTTCTATTTTTGATTTCTATCTCGATCTAAAAAACTCTGATCGGATTTCACAGATCCTTCACCATTCTTTAAGCGCACTCGAAGAGGCTCCTTTTGAATGGACTGCCGTTTCGCACGAAATTGAAGATCAGATTCCGGTGTGGGTACGGATGGACAAACTCAACCCACTTCTTGAGGATTTGACTGAAAGATGGCTTCGCGAAAATGACCCTGAATATCTAACTCGTAGCAAAGCCGACGTGATTGAAAAAGAATCAGAAGAGTTTCTCGAAGAGCGATTAGAAGCCATTAAGAAGGCTCAATCCGGCTCGGGCGGCGGCCTGAGTGGCGGCGGCAGCGGACCGATTACCCACTAGGATAAGGGTGCATTCAATGCGGCTTTGCCGCTTGATGCAGCTGGAATGACCTGACCGTTTTATTTTATACCTGAGACGTGCAGTGTGCGCATTTGGTCGCAGCGGCTGGAATTGCTGACAAACAAAACGGACAGGGCTTGGTGGCGGGAGCGACTGCTTCTGCTTTTTTCTTAGTGCTATTCAGTGCCTTAACCACGAGAAAAACTGAAAACGCGATAATCGTAAAATCAATGATCGCATTGATAAACAAACCGATATTCAGAGTGGCAGCGCCGGCCTTCTTCGCCTCAGCCAGCGAAGCATACGTCACACCTGACAAGTTTACATACAGGTTAGAAAAATCGACCTTACCGAGCAAAAGACCGATCGGCGGCATGAGAATATCTGAAACGAATGAGGTAACGATTTTTCCGAAGGCTCCACCGAGCACCACACCAACCGCGAGGTCGAGGACGCTTCCCTTCATTGCAAATTCCTTGAATTCCTTAAACATGAAACTGTTCCTTTTTAGAACTCGTCTTCGCCAAAGCCTTCGCCTTCTTTGCGAATGCTGCCGATGAGAGAATCGATAGAATCTCCGTCATACTCGAGATCATCAATCGATTCATCGAGTTCGAGATCATGAATGACCTTATTGAAGGTCAGTTCGGTAGAGAGATCTTGGCGAATGACTTCGATGTACTTGTCGGGATACTTACCGACCAGCTCTTCGATGTACTGGTTCAACTTTCCTTCTTTGAGGATCATTTCCTTACGCTTGATCTTCTTCCAATTCTTAATATAGTCGAGTCGGCAAAAACCCTTCGTAGTCGCTTGGTTTTCGCATCCGTTTTCACGGCACATATTTTCTGAATGGGCGGATAATTTAGGTGACTTAGCAGCCTTTGCCGGCTTGCCGGACACTGGGGCCTTGCCCTTGGTCAGGACCGGAGCAACGGGTGCCGCAGGGGCCCCCTTTTTTGCTGCAGGACCCTTTACCGCAATAGCGGCGACCGGAGCAGTCTTGGCAGGAGCGCCCTTTACTGGACTCGCTTTAGCAGGAGCTGTTTTAACAGGAGCGGCCTTGGCAGGAGCTGGGGCGGCTTTTTTTGCTTTTACTTGTGGCTTCTTTGCGGATTTTGGCGACATGGCTTGAACTACACCTTTTGCCACTGCGGTCACCTTCTTCAGAAGACTGCCGGTTGGCTTGTTTAACTTATTAACTTGATTTTGATTGGCTTTTTTGTCAGGTTTCTTTTTCATCAATCAGATCCTACATTAATGGGCTGCCTGAAGCAGTCAGTATCGTCAAGTAATTTCTTGACAATCATACACTTTTGGTCGATTTTACCTTTCTATTCATTTTTTGGCCATTTTTTTGGTAACTATTTTTTGTGCCCGAATAGTGCTAATACCAATGCTGGTATTGCCAGCAATGAGCGGGCAGTTTTGTTAAATAAGGAAGGTTTAGACCATGGCAGTCCCTAAGAAGAAATCATCACGTAGCCGTCGCGACATGCGCCGTTATTCTTGTGCTTACAAGATGGATCCAATCGCTGAAACAACTTGTAAATTCGCACACGTTCCAGCTCGCACGCACACCGTGTCGATGAAAGCGATCAAAGAAGGCTTGTACGAAGCAAAAGCAAAGACTCCAAAAAAGTCTAAGAATACTTCCGCAACCGCCTAATCTATAAATTTTGTACAGAGCTTAAACTGTTCAAACGGATGAAAATGCGAGGCGGATTGCTTCAAGGCGACGGAGGTGTACAAAAAGTACATCGACGGAGACTTTAAGTAAGCCGCGCAGCAGTTTCGCCGTTTCAACAGTTTTGCACACACTAAAATATATGAATGTAGGTTTTTTTCCGGGTCAGGGTTCGCAGTCGATAGGCATGGGTAAACAGTTTTACGACGAGTTTACCGTCTTTCGTCAAACGATCGAAGAGGCTTCGGATTCATTAAAGATGGATCTGAAATCCTTACTTTTTGATGGCCCCGAAAGCGATCTTACCCTCACTCAAAATGCACAACCTGCAATCCTAGCGGTATCCACCGGATGCTTCCGTGTGGCTGAGCGCGAAATCGGCTTAAAAGTCGACGCTACTCTGGGTCATTCTTTGGGCGAATATTCTGCACTGGTTGCAAGCGAAGCCATTCCTTTTTCTGACGCGATCTCTTGGGTTCACCAACGAGGTCTGGCCATGCAAAAAGCGGTTCCCGTAGGTGAAGGCACCATGAGCGCTATTCTTGGCGCAGAAGACGCTTTGGTCGAAGAATGGTGTAAAGAGGCTACCGCGCATGCAAATGCACTTCGAAAAGAATCAGGCGAAAATACTTTTGCCGTCAATTGCACGGTTGAACCCGCAAATTACAATGCTCCAGGGCAAATTGTGGTTTCTGGTTCGGTAGATGCAGTAGATGCCCTCGAAAAATTGATCGCTGAAAAGAAAATCCGTGGAGTCATGGCTAAACGCCTCAGTGTCAGCGCCCCATTTCATTGCTCACTGATGAACCCTGCTCGTTTGGCGATGGAAGAGATTTTCGCAGCTGCGAAAAAGGCAGGACAACTCTCCCCCCTTCAGACACCTTACATTCCAAATCGCACTGCAAGACTCACTCAGGAAAATGCAGTAGTATTCGATCTGCTTGCAGAACAAGTCGATCACGCAGTGCTCTGGAAGCAAAGCATAGAAACCATTTTTCAGCGAGGATGCAAGACAGCATTCGAATTCGGACCAGGCAAAGTACTTCAAGGTCTGGCAAAACGAATCGCTAAACCCCTCTCTGTCGAGTTCGAAACTTATCCGATCTACGACGTCGAAACCCTGAAGACAGCAGAAGGAAGACTGAACTCATGAAACCTGTGGCATTAGTAACCGGCGGTTCGCGCGGAATTGGCGCAGCCATTGCAATAAAACTTGGCTCAAAAGGCTATCACGTCATCGTCAATTACGTTTCGAATGAAGCCAAAGCCGCAGAAGTGGTTCATCAAATCACCGAAGCCGGCGGAACAGCAGAAGCGCTTCGCTTCGATGTCGCCCAAGAGAGCGAAGTCGTCACGGCATTCGAAGCGATTGCAAAAAAAGGTCCACTCGAAGTCCTGGTCAACAATGCCGGAATTTCTGAAGATGGCCTGATTCTTCGCCTGAAGAAAGAAACCCTCGACCGCACACTGCAAACCAATTTGGTGAGCGCGGTCATTGCCTCGAGAGAAGCTGCCAAGCTGATGATGAAGCTCCGCAAGGGCTCGATCATCCAGATTTCGTCAGTAGTAGGAGAAATGGGTAATGCAGGTCAAGTATCGTATGCCTGTGCAAAAGCCGGAATGTTGGGGCTGACCAAGAGCCTGGCCAAGGAGCTTGCTTCGCGTCACATTCGGGTCAATGCGGTCACCCCAGGATATATTCAAACGGATATGACTGAGGCGCTCAACGAAACTCAGAAAACAGCAATTACTTCAAACATTCCATTAGGTTGCCTCGGCACTCCT
>CAIKYX010000219.1 GCA_903831745.1 Oligoflexia bacterium | reverse complement strand
CGTTGATTTCTTTACACAATTTAAATTTACGGTAACGGAATTATGAGTCAACCAGCCTATTACTCAAAAAGGCCTGCCTAAAACCCTGTCAAAACTAATATTTACCTTCCCCTAGGGTTAGATTTTGAGTGAGTCAATTCGATGGACGCATTCGCCACTGGGGTTTGGTTGCGGAATTAGGCAATAAAGCTCTTCGTGTGGTAACATTAGAAGACGGAAAGACGCTACATAATGCCTTTCCGGATCGAGATTTTAACAAGGGCTAAAGAGTATGAAACTTCATTATTACAAAGAAACTGACTCTCTTTATATTGATCTTAAATCAATGGTGAGCGCTGATTCAAAAGAAGTGGCTGACGGTGTGGTCGTCGATTTTGATGCCAATGGAAACATCGTGGGTATTGATATTCAAGACGCTTCGAAAAAACTCGATCTTAAGACATTGGAGACCGAGTCACTTCCGACGACTTCTACAAAAATCACGTAAATTTATTTTTATTCGCGAATAACTTGCAATCTGTGCCCAACATTATATTCAAGATTTTTCACGGCTGCACCACCCCAAACCAACCAGCCGGCATTGCAAATTACGTATACTTTTAAAATCTTATTGTTGATTTCTGCGGTTGCATCAAAGTCAGTAGGATCCATCATGCAGTCAGTACAATTTCGATCTCGTTTCGGTTGTTCCGTGAGCGTTAAAATAGTGCCCGCAGGAAGTGGGCTTTATAATCTGCTTACGAATCGAGCACTGATCGGCATGAGGGAGATCGGAAAGAGTTTAGGGAAAACTGAAATTCTTCCAGCTTCTTGGCCCGGTATCGTTGACCCTGAAATGTTTGATACGGTTCAAAAGATGCTTGAGAAAAACAAGCGGCGCTACAAACCAATAGAACGGAAGAATTATCCGTATCCGTTGACTGACATACTGGTTTGCGGCGAATGCGGAAAACCGATGGGTGGTCAGACTGCGCACGGAAAGTTACAAGCGCATTTTTATTACGGACATTCAAGGAAGCTCAAAGGAAACGGTTCGGGTCACACGGACCGGTGCAGATTGGAACGGGTTAGGGCGCAGCGGCTAGAAGAGCTGGCATCAGACTTCATGCAGAAGTTACTTAAGGATGAAAAGCTTCTCGGTGATGCAATTGAGTCTTACCAGAAAAAACAGGTACAAGATGCACCCGGTTTCGCTGGAAAACTCAAGACGATCGAATCAGAGATCAGGCTTTATGAAAAGAGAGCGCAGAATCTCATGACGAGACTTGCGGACTTACCGTCTGACATTCCAGCGGAATCGATTTACAAGGAACTTCGGACGATCAATGAAAAAATGGCGGAGAGCAAGACCACAAAAACAAAGCTCTTGGATGAAAAACATAAATTTGAATCCAAGGAGCTTGATACAGACGCACTGAAGGCTCGAATCGCCCAGGTGGTGGAAGTACTGAAGCAGACCCCGATCGAGCAGCAGAAAGCGATTTTCGAAAATCTGTTTCAATTCATTGAACTTCATCCGACTAAGATGAGACTTGGTTTGTATGCACCCATAAAAACAAAAACCCCGGAGAGTGAGCAGGATGCTCGCCCTCCGGGGTCCTTTTTTGTGTCCAAAATTTTAAATCTTCAAGTTTCTGCTTTTTCTCATCAACAGCGTGTCGGTTCGACTGCTGTTTGTTTTGGTGCGCCCGGAGGGACTTGAACCCCCACACCTTACGGCACATGGTCCTAAGCCATGCGTGTCTGCCATTTCACCACGGGCGCATCGTTTCACTTTAGACTGTCGGAATTTCAAAATCCAGTATAAAAGCTATAGTTTAAATCTATGAAAACCTATTTGGGCTCAACTTCAGTCGACGCGGACTATCCAAGCGATACCGTGGTTGCTATTGGCAACTTCGACGGAGTTCATTTAGGGCATCAGGAGATTCTCGCCAAAGCGTTTGAGCATAGCCGAAAATTGAATATTCCCGTATCGGTGTTGACGTTTAATCCGCATCCCACCATGGAACTCAGGCCGCAGGCGCCGCTGAAGCTCCTCATGACCTACGACGAAAAGCGCAATCAATTGGCCAAACTCGGGGTCGACTTCTGTGTCGAAGAAAAGTTCGATCAGGAATTCGCTGCCACCACCGCTCAGGACTTCTTCTTCGAGATCCTGAAAAAGCGGTTGCACGCTAAAGCCATCGTGGTCGGATCTGATTTTGCGTTTGGACGCAAGCGCGAAGGGTCAACCCAATTGCTCAAGGAGTATTGCTCACAAACCCAGACTGAGCTCGAGTTGGTCTCGCCGGTATTACTGGATGGCGAGCCGGTTTCGAGTTCTCGTGTGCGTGATTATTTATCCCGAGGCGAAGTGGGTGCCGCTCAGCGTTTGCTGGGGAGCCCGTTTTTCTACCGAGGCGAAGTCATTCACGGCGATCATCGGGGACGTACGATCGGGTTTCCGACAGCCAATATGAGGTGCGAAGAAAAATTTCCACTTTTGCCTGGAGTGTACGCGACGACAGTATCTTGGCAGGGTAAAGTCTATCCCAGCGTTACGAATATCGGAAAGAGTCCGACGTTTCACTCGGGCGAAAACATGAACCTGATCCCCCTTCGAATCGAAACCCATTTGCTTCATCAGAATTTTGACCTCTACCACGAGATCCTCGAGCTTCGCTTTTTCGAACACATTCGCGCCGAAAAGAAATTCGAATCCATCACCGAATTGACGGCGCAAATTCAACGTGACGCAAATTTGGCGGAACAGCTCCTGCAATCGCGCGATATTTAAATATAATTGCGATAAAAACCAGGGTTTTGTTACACTTAAATCAATGTCTCGTAAACTCATCGATCTACTATATAAAGAGCGTTTGATTACCCAAGCCCAACAACAAGAAGCTGATCAAATCCTTGCGTCCGGCGGCGATGCGATTCGACAATTCATTGATAAAAAAACTCTTTCTGAATCGAAGTTGGTTTATTTTCTCGGACAGAAATTTTCAATGCAAAGTATCAACCTTGCAAAATTCGAAGTCAAACCCGAGATCGTTGCACTCGTCCCTGCAGATCTCGCGCGCAAGACATCGGCGATTCCGATTCAAATGAATCGCGGAATTCTGGTAGTCGCCATTCCCGATCCGACTCAGTTGAATTTGCTTGATGACCTGCGTTTTGCCACCAAATCGAATGTCGAAGCAGTGCTGACGACTTACTCCGCCTTTGACTTGGCCATGATGAAGTATTATGGCGGAACTCAAAATCTGGGTAAAGCGCTTGAGCAATTTCGAAAAGATGCCAAAGACGCCAAAGAGGCTGCGGGAGAAGGACAACTCGAAGTTCAGGCGGTCGAACAGTTTCAGGTTCACGAAGTCGACGGATCGACCGCGGGCGACGACGCGCCGGTAATTTCGGTGGTGAATTCGATTCTGACCGAAGCCATCCGCAGGGGTGCGAGCGATATTCATGTCGAACCTTTTGAAAAGGATTTTCGAGTCAGACTTCGTATCGACGGCACGTTGATTGATATCACCCATATTCCGATCGAAATGAAGCGGGCGGTGGTGGCCCGGTTTAAGATCATGTCTCGAATGGACATCGGCGAGTCGCGGGTGCCTCAGGATGGACGGATTAAAGCTAAAATCAGCGGCAAAGAAATCGATTTCCGGGTAAACTCGCTTCCCACTCTTTTTGGCGAAAAAGTGGTGCTTCGTCTTTTGAGCAAAGGAAACCTCAAACTCGATCTATCGAAACTCGGGTTCGAACCCGAACAGCTTGCTATTTTCAAAAAGGGTGTCGATCAGCCAAATGGAATGGTGCTCGTCACCGGGCCCACGGGTAGCGGAAAGACCACGACCCTTTATTCGGCGCTGATGGAACTAAATAAGATTACAGATAACCTGTCTACCGTCGAAGACCCGGTCGAGTATAACCTTCATGGAATTAATCAGATTCAGGTAAATAAGGATGTCGGCCTGAGTTTTGCCGGTGTGCTTCGAGCTTTGCTTCGTCAGGACCCGGACACGATTCTGGTGGGAGAGATCCGGGATTTTGAGACTGCCGAAGTGGCGGTACAAGCTGCATTGACTGGTCACTTGGTGCTTTCAACACTACACACCAATGACACGGTTTCGACCATTACCCGTTTGGTGAACATGGGGCTTGAGCCCTTTCTGGTTACCTCGTCGGTTTACACCATTGTCGCCCAACGTCTTCTCCGTACCTTGTGTACGCACTGTCGTCAGCCTGCGAAAGTTCAGGACGCTCAACTCGAAAAACTCGGAATCAAAGACATGGCGAAAAATGCTACGTTTTATACTGCAAACGGCTGTGCCGAATGCAATAAGACGGGCTACAAAGGCCGGGTCGCGATTTATGAAGTGCTCGATTACAATAACTCGCTTAAAGAAATGACCTTAGAGGGAAGAACTGCCATCGAAATTAAGCGGGCCGCAGTTCAGCAATTCGGCTTGCAAACGCTTAGGATTTCGGCTTGCAGAAAAGCGATAGAGGGCAAAACTTCTCTCGAAGAAGCAATTTCCATGACGGCGGAAAGTTAGGAGACGGTATGGCTAAGTTAACTTTAACGGCGTTACTACGGGCAATGTTGGATCAAGACGCATCCGATTTGCATCTTTCGGCTGACTCGCCTCCGCAGTTCCGGATTCACGGTCGATTGTTCAAAGCCAAGTCCGATCCGCTTACTCCGGATGCTATCCGAGAACTAATTTTTGAAATTCTGAATGATGATCAAAAGAAAATGATCGACGAAAAACTCGAGCTCGACTTTTCATTCGGCATCAAGGATATGGCCCGCTTTCGAGGAAACTTATTGTTTCAACGCGGAAGTATGGGTGCGGTTTTTCGTAAGATTCCGGTAAAGATTCCAGATTTTGATGCCTTAAAGGTTCCGGAGATCATCAAGCGCGTGGTCAAGCAACCCAATGGATTGGTGCTCGTCACCGGACCGACAGGTAGTGGTAAGTCGACTTCGCTTGCTGCGGTCATTGATTATATCAACCGTGAAGACAATGGCCATATTCTGACGATCGAAGATCCGATCGAGTTTGTGCATCCTCATAAGAACTGTATCGTCAATCAGCGCGAAATTGGTGCGGACAGCAAGAACTTTCATAACGCGCTTAAGGCCTCGCTTCGTCAGGACCCGGATTTTATTCTCGTGGGAGAGCTTCGAGATCTCGAAACCATCGAAATGGCCCTGACTGCAGCCGAGACCGGACACTTGGTGTTTGCAACCATGCATACCAACAGTGCGGTTCAAACGATCGCCCGCGTGATCAACGTTTTTCCGCCCCATCAACAATCCCAAATCAGGCAGTTATTGGCGACGACGCTTCAGGCAGTGATGACCCAACAGTTGGTTCCAAATTCGGATCCAAAAAAAGGCGGTCGCTGTTTGTGTGTCGAGCTCATGATTCCAAATACGGCGATTCGCAACCTGATCCGCGAAGACAAGGCCCACCAGATCTACGGGGTGATGCAATCGGGACAAGGCGGCACGGGGATGATGACGATGAATCAGAGTCTCGCCGAGCACGTAAAAAACGGCAATCTTACTAAAATTGACGCGCTCAACTACAGTCTCATGCCAGATGAGCTGCAGAAAATGGTATAAGGATGAAGGGGAGCACTGAGTGCCTGAATATGCATATTTAGCCGCGGATCGTACCGGCAAGAAAATTGAAGGCAAGGTCGATGTCGATAACGAGGGCGAAGTTCGCATGTACCTTCGCGGCCAGGGGCTAAGGCCTGTGAGCATCTCGAAGGTATCGATGGCTCAAGTCGACCTCGGCCAGGCGTTAAAGGGGGTCATGGGCGGAAACGATACGGTGCCGATGGATAAAATTCTAAATTTTATTCGCCAACTTCACGTGATGATTTCGTCGGGTGTGCCCATGATTCAGGCGATTGAATTGTTTTACGAGCAAGAGACTCATCCGGTACTGCGAAGAATTCTCGGAAATTCGAAAGAAAAAATTAAAAGCGGAAGTTTTCTTTGGGAAGCATTTGCAGCATATCCCCTGGTGTTCGAAAAAGTGTTTGTTTCTTTGATTCGTGCGGGAGAAAACTCAGGAACGCTCGAAGTGATGCTCAAACGAATCGGAAAGTACATGGAAAGTACTTACCGACTGAAGAAGTTGATTAAGGGCGCGATGGTGTATCCGATCAGCGTTTCGGTCATTGCGGTACTCGTGGTCATGCTCATGATGACAATGGTGATTCCAAAAATGGCGGAGATGGTAACTTCGAATGGTGGTGAATTACCGGTATTAACCAAGTTCGTCATTGATATGTCTCATTTCATTACTGGAAATTTGCTATTTATCCTGGGGGGCGGAGCCCTCGCCGGATATTTGATTCGGATGTACGCGCGAAGCCCCGAGGGCAATGTGGTGCTTCAGCGATTTCAGCTCAAGCTCCCGCTGTTTGGAGATTTGACAATTAAGAGCGGAGTCGCAAAATTTGCGCGGACACTCGGCACGCTTCTGGCCTCAGGCGTACCGATTATTGATTCGCTTGATATTTGTAAAACAGCTTCAAGCCACATTGTTTTTGAAGAAGCGATCACTCAGATTAAACGAGATGTCGAAATGGGTTCAACCATAGCCACTGCGATGGCGCGACAACAAAAAGCATTTCCTAGGATGGCGACGCAAATGACTTCGGTCGGAGAAAACACGGGTAACATGGATAAAATGCTCGAGAAAGTTGCCGACTTCTACGAAGAAGAGGTTGAAGCTGCGATTCAAGGGATGATGAAAATGATCGAACCTGTTATGCTCGTCGTTCTAGGCGGTATCGTGGGTGTTCTAATGATCGCGATGTACATGCCAATCTTTAAAATGGCCGGATCGATGGGGTAACAGAATGGCACTCACATGGCATTAATAGACGAGATTAAACGACCGATACTGGGTAATTCTCCTGAAGTTGCCGCGCTTAAAAAAATGATCGAGCGAGTTGCACCTTCTAAAACCAATGTATTGGTCATCGGCGAAAGCGGCACCGGCAAAGAGCTTGTGGCTCGTGCGCTTCATGATCTTAGCCCGGTAAAAGACGGACCTTTTGTCGCCGTCAATTGCGGTGCGATTCCGGAAACGCTTTTAGAGAGCGAATTATTTGGTCATAAAAAAGGAAGTTTTACTGGTGCGATTGCCGACAAGCCGGGATTATTCGAAACGGCAAATGACGGAACACTTTTCTTGGATGAGATCGGCGAACTGCCGCTGAGCATGCAAGTCAAACTCCTTCGAGCCATTCAGGATCGCTCGATACGACGGGTCGGTGGTAACGAAACGATCAAGATCGAAGTCAGAATCATCGCGGCCACGAATCGTGACTTAGAAGAAGCGGCGAAGAAGGGTACGTTTCGAGAGGATCTCTATTATCGACTCAATGTAATTTTGCTCGAGATGCCTCCGCTCAGGCAGCGAGTGGGCGACATCGAGCTCTTAATGGCTGTGTTTCTTAAAAAGTTTAACGAGAAGCAAAAACGTAAAATCGAAGGGTTCTCGCCCCAGGCGCTTGAGATCATGCTTAGCCATCGGTGGCCGGGCAATATTCGAGAACTCGAAAATATTCTCGAACGAGTGGTGACACTCGAGGCGACGAATCAAGTTCAAACTAGCACGCTTCCGCCCGAAATGATTGCTGCCGTTCGAAAAGCAGCTGGAGTTCCGCGTGAGTTGGTGCTTCGTCCAAATTTTATGTTGGGGTCAGTCGACTTAGAGGAAATTCTCGATCAGGTGAGAAAGTTCTATCACCGCGAGGCACTGCTCTATACCAAGAGCGATGAAGCGGCTGCGCAGAAACTCTTAGGCAAAGCTTCTAATTAATAACTATTTGTAATTACTATTGTTTTTATTTAATTACCACTTTAAATGACTATAGTAATTTAAAGTGGTAATATTAAATAGTCATGAAGTTTAAGAAGAAGATATCCGTCAGTGAGCTTAAGGTACACGCCTTGCAAATTATTGAGGACGTGAAAACGAAAAATGAAGAAATAGAGATCTTTAAACGAGGCAAGCGTGTAGCTAAAATCATCCCTTTTGGCGAGAAAAGCGTACAAGAAGCGATGAATGACTGGCTGGGATGCCTTGATGGTTCTGTAAAGAAGCCTAGAAACCCAGATCTGATTTTGGAACCATTGGATTCAAAATGGGATGCCAATGAGTAAAAAACTATTGCTCGACACTCATGTTTTGGTTTGGGCCATTCAAGATACCGGAATGCTTAGTCAGCCGATTCGTAAATTATTAACTGATGAATCAGTATCAGAGTTGCTGTTGAGTAGTATTTCCTTATGGGAAATCTCAAAGTTGGTGCAGAAGAAGCGCCTTGAATTGGGGATCGACTTACATCAGTGGTTTGATCGCGCGCTGACTCATCCAAAAATGAGGGTGGTCGAAATAACTTCTAAAATCGCAATAGAATCAACATGCTTGCCTGGCAAGTTTCATGAGGATCCGGCGGACCAAATCATTGCGGCCACTGCACGGGTTGAAAAATCAATTTTGGTAACCAAAGACCAGAAAATGCGCAGTTATTCCTTTATTGAAACCTTATGGTAGTCCTTAAAGATTAAGCCATTTCGAAAATTCAAAAAATAACTCAGCCAAAGCGCCCATTACTAAAAATGGACCGTACGGAATTGCAGTTCTGAGGATATTTTCTTTTCGCTTCTTCTGAAACCAGGCATAGATCACGCCGACGATTACTCCGATTACTGAGCTTAAGATCAGAGACGACCAGATTCCGCCGAATCCGAGAAAAATACCGATCGTACCCATGAACTTGATGTCGCCGCCACCTAAGCCATTTCGACCGGTAATCTTTTCGTATACGATCGCGAAGAGAAAGAAGAAACCAAAGCCTCCGAGAGAAGAAAAAATGAGATTACCCATTCCATTTCTAAAATCCCAGTAACAGGTCAAGGCGCCGAAGAGCCAGCCGCCCAGGCTGAGTTCATCCGGTATGATTCGATGCTCGAGATCGATAAACGCAATGCTGATGCAAATCGAAATAAAGGTCCAAATGCGGATTTGCGAAATGATGGCAAACGCGTCAAACCCGAGTCCGCGCCAGGAAGCCCAGAATAGAAATCCGGTTAGGAGTTCGACTACCGGATATTGCCATGAAATAGGAGACGAGCATTTTCTGCATTTTCCTCGAAGAATCAAATAACTGATTACCGGAATATTCTGATTCCATTCGATCGGAGTCTGGCAGCCCGGGCAGCAGCTTCGAGGTTTCACCACTGAGAGATCTCGTGGCAATCGGTAGATGACCACATTTAAAAAGCTACCTACGACCAGACCCAGAATAAAAACAAAGATCGAAGCGATTACGGCTAAAATCATTACAAGTTCCTTCTATAAAAGACTGCATTACCCATAAGCAGAAAGAAAAGTGCCCAGAGCACGCCATAACTCGTTCGTTGGGCCCACTCAGCCAGGGTCAGGGGCAATTCATAATACGGACGAGTGTCCATTAAAAACACCGAGCCGTCGGGAGTGATCGACGAAAACAGACTGAAGAGCGGAGATTTACTTTCGGCATGAGAATTCAGATAGCTGAACTGTTCGTGATTGTGCGAAGTAAAAATATACGTAAAGGTAAGCAATGTGGTTAGCCCCGACCGCAAAAATTGCGAGATCAGTAAGGCAAGTGCTGTGATGACCAAAGATTCGACTCCGATGAGGGATATCGCCTGAAACACCCCAAGTGTCATTTGGCCTCCGGTTTGCCAAAGTCCGACGGCCAGAACGATGGTCAGTAGCGCGAGGTTAATGAAGGTAAATGAAACGATGCCGAACCATTTCGCGAAATAATAGGTGGGTCTGCCGACGGGGCGAACCAAGGTTAAAAAAATCGATCGATTTTCGATTTCGTTTCGCACGAGACGAGATGCGGCTCCGGCGCAGACCGCGAAAACTGAAAGAGCGATGGTCGCGGTGCCGAAATCAAGCATGATTCGATCTCTATGGCCACTTACAAGAAGCGCAGCAAGGTAACTCAGGCACAACAGAAAAATGGCAACGAAAAACACATTGTAGAGGATGCGCTCGATGAGGAGCTCTCGAATGGTGTGAAAGGAGATGATCGAAAAAGTTTTCATTTGTGCCGCCAATCTTGAATAGGGCCAGAGTAGGTGATTTTACCTTGCTCGAGTGCGAGCACTTCGTCCGAGAGGTTTTCGATATCATCAATGGCATGGCTTGCATGAAGGATCGATTTGCCTTGGTCTTTCCATTCGTGAAAGAAGGTGCGAATTTCATTCCGCGAGTCAGGGTCTAGTCCGCTCATCGGCTCATCCAAAATGAGTAGTTTTGGGTCATGAAGAAGGGCTTGAATCAGCAGTGTCTTTTGGAGCATGCCTTTTGAGAATGTTTTGAGTTTTTGGTCAATTGCATGGCTGAGTTTAAGTCGTGATAGAAGCTGGTCAGCGGTCGATAGAATCTTCTCTCGGCAGAGCCCCTGAATACCACCATAATAAAGCAAAGTTTCTTTGAGGGTGAGTTCGGTCGAAAAGTAAGGGCGTTCTGGGATATAGCCTAAATTGCAGCGAGCTTCTGGAGCTAAGTACGATTTTGAAAAAATCTCGATGGTGCCTTGGCTTGCGAATCGAAACCCGAGGATGAGCTGAAACAGCGTGGTTTTTCCGGCTCCATTATGTCCCACGACGCCTACGGTTTTTCCGGGCAGCACTTTAAGATTGATCCGATCGAGGATTGTTTTCTTACCTACTTTAAACGATAGGTTTTCGACATTTAATATGGGCATGCTGTTATTCATATTTTTTAAGCATCTCCTGATAGGATTCTTTCAGGTCTTCGTCCTTGGTATTGTTAATCATCATATGAAGCACTCTTCGCGCGAGTTCATTTTCGGAATGTTCTTCTTTAAGCCACACCTTCATTTCGGTCAAATAGTAAGGGGCGCCTTTAATTTCGCTTGCCGCTAGAAAAGTGGCTTTTGCATGGGCCCAATCATTTTCGAGAAAGGCGTAGATATAGGCTTGATAGAGATAGAGCGAAAAAGGCGTGGGCCAGAACTTTGGCTGAGTTAAACCATTTTCGTAGACTCGAATACCTTTTTGAAGAATTAACGTCGCGCTGGCTCCGTCGTGAAATAGAGAGCTGAGCGTCGGCCCTGCCTGGTTATAAAGCTCGAAAAAATAAGGATCGAGGTCGGTAGCGAGATCGTAGAACTCGGCGGTAGACTGTTTGAGCTCGGGTGTAAAAGTTTTCGCGCCAATTTTTTGAAGTGTTCCGATCCAAAGGGCATCCGAAGCTGCGGGCCAGTAGCCCAGGGTAATAAATTTAAACAGTTGAGGCGTCAAATGATAAGGTGGGACATTCAATGAATTTTGTTTATTAAAATCGAATTTTTGCAACGAAGTAAATAGCAAAGGGCAAAAAATCAGTGCTATTATTGTCTGAAGCGTTAAATTTTTTTTAGCTTTCACAAAAGTTAGTGTACACTAACAATAAGACAATAAAAGGGGGTCTTAGTAATGAATAAATATGTCAATAATAAATATATGAAATTGGTTAAATCCAATAAGCAAGGTTTCACACTCGTCGAGTTGATGGTGGTGGTGGCAATTATCGGTATTCTTGCCGCGATTGCAATTCCGCAATACAACAAATTTGCGAGAAAATCGAAGCAGTCTGAAGCGAAAATCGCTCTCGGAAGCATTTTTTCAATTGAAAATGCTTATTCTGCGTCGGCTTCTTCGTACTCTTTGTGTTTGTCTGGTATTGGATTTACGCTCTCTGGAGCTACCCAATATACCGTAGGGTATAATGGTAATGGAGTGAATACTTATACTTCCGGTTCAACTGCAAGTACCTGTACTAACGTAGCTGGAAATATTTTTTATCAGGCGAGCTTGAACGCTAGCGTTGGCGTAACTACTACGTCATTTGCGAATGCATCTAACTTCAATGCTGCTGCGACTGGATTTCTTGGTGGCTCACAAAATGATATTTGGGCGTTGGATAATCTCAATGCATTGTCAAATACCCAAGACGGTACTTAATTCGTTCGTTTAAATTAAAACTTGAAAAACGCCCCGAAACCCCGGTTTCGGGGCGTTTTTTTTCATCTGAATAAGGCTGCTACAATGCAGCTTTGCTGCTTGTTGCAGCTGGAATGATTTGGTTACTTCAACGTCTGGAAATGTGCCAAACAATTCGTGTCTTTCTGTGCCCCGTAATACTTCCAAGGCTTCTGATCTTTAAAAGGGGTAGGTTCGTGATAGTTTTTAGTGGCACAGACCTCTATCAATTCCGTTTTGGTCCATGATGAAAGCGAAAATCCAAAGAAAGCCGCATCCAAAGTGCCGCACGTCAGAATTTCAATTAAGTCGCCACTTTTGAGGGGCTTTTCAAGTTCAATGAGATCACGAATGAGTTTTGGCTCTGATGTAGGTATTACGCTCGAGTAGATGGTGTGGTGATTGATCCAAAGGCGTACGTTTCGACCTCCCCCGATACCTAAGACGGTATTTCCGTTTTGAAGCGAATTGGCTTGAGTTGTGGCCAGCGCGCAAAACGGAATTTTTGCTTTTTTAGGATCAACCTCTTTTTGAAGTTTTGCTTTAATTACCTTTTCGTAATCGAGATAAACGGGCGAAACGGCCGCATCTAGTCCTGGGTTTAATAGAGTCGGACTGAGCGTAGCTAACGATTCTGGTGTGAGTTTTAGATAGTCTTCTCTCATGTTGGGTTCGAGTTTTTCGTAGTCAAAGCCGATTCGATGCACAAAATCTTTCATGAAGTTCTGTCGATAACGAGGGTTCAGTTCAAACAAATAAACCAGTGCTGATTCGTCGAGATGAGACGGTTTTGGATCTGGATAAAGCCTTAAAAACATCGGGTCGCTTTCAAGTTGCTGGGCTGTCCTGAGATCTCTGGTCAGAACATAATCCGCTTCTCCTGCAAATTTAATCAGACCGTAGGCATCGGGTTCTTTGCCGCTCGTCAACGAAACTCTCGCATGGTGAAGAGTGGGGCTGTGGGCTAATAAAATGCTCGGATCGAGAATATCAATAAATCTTAAATCAGGCCGCTTGTAGAAAACATAAGGAGTCATGTCCCATTCGAGATTGTATACTTTTTTGCCGTTGGAGTTCGAAGGTAGTGTGGCTAGCGCTTTAAAAACGGCCTGCACGTGTTCCGGAGTTTCATGGGTCTTATGCTGGTAGAAAGTGGCGAGCGAAGCGTGCTGAAACGCGATCGGAAGGGCAAAAAATGGAAGAATCAGAAAGGCCTTTTGGAGCAAGCCGCTTGATTCCTTCAGTGAATAGCAAAGCAGAAGGGCACTGAGTGGAATTCCGTATTCAGACGCTCTTGGACTAATGAAAGTCAGGGCCCAGAACATCGCGCTGGTCAGAAAGAGAAAGTTAAAAATCGCCTTGTTTGAGCGGCTCGTGGTAAAGAAATAAGCGCTACAAACGAGAAGTGCAAAAAATTGCCCATAGGTCTTTAAGAAAAAATCAGAGCGCACGGGAATCAATTCATTGCCAAAATTAAGGTTCGAACTCGAAACGTCGTTTGTCGCAATGGTCAGGGCTCGAAGCGAGATTTCGACGTTTCCCGGAAAATACGGGTTGATGATCATGCCGATTAAAGTGCTCAGCCCCAGATAAAATGCGAATTTTGGCTTGTTAACTTTAGATGGAATGAAGATCAGAAAGATAACTCCCATCATGAGGGGCAAATAAAAGGCATGATAGCTCAGGCAAAAAATTACATAGAGCGAAAAGAGCGCGATCAGGTTTCTCTTGTTGTCCTCGGGCTTGGTCAGGATTCGCACGTAAAAATAAGTAATCCATAAGAAAATGACGATGGCCAAAGAGTGGGGCCTAAGCAAGTTCGCACGTTGGACGAAATAAATCGAAGTAGCCGTTGCCGAAAGAGACGAAAAAATAGCTAAAGGCAAACTGACCCCGAAGAGTTGAATACAGGTGAGGATCAGAACGAGAAATAATCCGCCGTAAATGACGGGCACGAGCGCCTCGACCCCGGCTTCTCCGTGAATTCGATACGCGAGCCCGCTTAACTGATGAAAGAGAAACTCTTTTTCTCTAAAAGCTTTGCCCCAACCAATGTCTTCGATTTGGGGAAGCTCCATAGGGAGTATGTCTTTCTCGGCAATAATTTGAGACAGTCGGAGGTGATAATAGTGATCTGGATCCTGAAGTCCTTCAAATCGGTAATTTTTAAAAATAAAGAAGAATGTAACGACTAGGAAGAGGCACGAAAGGATCACCAAAGCTCGCTTTTTTAGCATTTTTATTAAATATCACAGGTATTTCTGTTTCTAAACATCAATTGACCAATCCGTCGCTCAGCCCTTACACTAAAAAACAAGACTATGGCAGAACCTTTAGATCACACGATCGAACAACAATGGCGAACTTTCGAACTGTACGAAAAGATCCGCATTCGCGAACGCAGAAAGCGCTTTTTGGTGCTGACTTCGGCGGTCTTGTTGTTTCTAGGTCTTTGCTCTGTGCCTGTGGTCGAGGATCGCCTGCCTAAATGGAAAGGGCTCGAAGCGGCTCAGAAAATTTCGATCGAAATCGAGAAAATGAAGACGCTCGCCATTCAGGAAAAGAAACCGGTACAGGTGGTGTTCGGTGTCGACGGGACGTTTAGGATCGAAGTGGTCGATCACTGCAAGGATCCGCACGTCATTCGCACGATTCAGAAGCAATGGAATGATTTTGATCACGAGCTTCGCATTCTTCCACCCAGTGAGGCGGCGGTTTTGCACCTAAATGCTGCGGTGAATCAAATCTGTTTCGACCCCGTCTTCGGATTAGATGGAATCAAAGGAAAAAAGGTAATTACCATTGTACCCGCCAAAGATCTGTCACTCGACCGAGCTTCGTATGTCGTACTCGAGTCTGAGTCGGCAAATATTTCCATAAATTAGGGTCAACTAATTTGTATTTTATATCCCGCTTATATAACATAGAGAGTAATGGCATCGGCTCAGGGACGGGCAGAGGGTGGTTTCTTTTCTCGCTTGACCTCCGGATTGAACTTTTCGTTCGGTCGCGGCGGGGCTGCTATTGGATTGAACATTGGTGCGTCGAGCGTCAAGGTCTGCGAACTCCGTAAAAAGAAAAACAGCTGGAGTCTCGAAAAGTACGCCTCCGTTCTCCTTCCAGAAATCGCAAGTGAACAACGCGAAATCATGAATTCCACTTCGATCATTCAGGCAATTCAACAAGCCATGAAGTCCGCAGGCATCAGCTCGAAAGATGTTTGTTCGTCGGTCGTCGGTAGCGGCTTGATCATTAAGACTCTGAGTATTACCGTCGATAATCCGAAAGAATTGCAGGATCAGGTTTTCTGGGAAGCCGAGCAATACATTCCTTTCGACATTAGCGAAGTCGTCGTCGATTACCAGGTTTTGAATAAGTCCAAGGACAATCAATACGAAGTCATCCTCGTTGCCGTAAAAAAAGATTTTCTCGATGAATACATGGGAGTCATCACCGATGCGAAACTGGTTCCGAAGTACATGGACGCAGAAGTGTTCGCCCTTCAGAATGTTTTCGAATCGAATTATGCCGTCAGTAAGACCGAAGCGGTGTTGCTAGCGGATGTCGGTGCCATGAGCACCAAGATCATGATCTGCTCGGGCGGAATTCCGTATTTGACGAAAGATACGGCATTCGGAGGAGTTCTGATTACCAACGAGATTCAGCGCGATCTCAAGCTCGGAACCGCACTCGATGCTGAGGCGCTTAAAGTTTCGGGCAATCTTCCTCATGAAGTTGCCGAGGTCGTAAACCGTGTATCGCAGCAGCTTGGAACCGATCTGAAGAAAACCATCGATTTCTATACAGCCTCATCGCTTGGGCCACCGATTGTCGGAATCCTTTTGTCGGGGGGGGCCTCCCGCACTCCCGATCTTTCACGGACGATCGAAGAAATTACGGGAGTTGCGACCCAGATCATGAATCCGTTTCAGATGGTGACGGCAGGCTCTCGTATGAGTCACGACTTTTTGATGTCGATTGCTTCTGAAGTGGTCATGCCTATGGGGCTAGCCATTCGTGCCGGGAGTGGCGAATGATCAGGATCAATCTCGCGCAAAAGAAACAGGCTTCTTACGTCGGTGGCGGTAAAACGGGCAATATCACCAAAGGGGGCGGACTAGGGGCTCTCAAGGATGCATTCGGAAGTGCCGGAAAGAGCGACCTGATCAACGTTCTTACCAAAATGTTGGTTCCGGTAGTGCTTTGCGGATTCGCGTTCGTTGGTTTTAATTATTATATTTCTCAAAAATCAAGCGAGATGGCGCAAGAGCTGGCTGCGATCAATAAAGATAAAGAACGACTCGAAGACGAGCTGAAGAAAATCAAGGGTTTCGAATCGGTCAAGACCCAGCTCGACAAGAATTCCCAGATCATCAAAATCAAGATCGAAACGGTCGAGAAACTGGTTCAGGGACGAGATTTTACGGTGAAGAGTTTGGTGGCCCTTTCGCAATCCATTCCAAAAGAAGTGTGGTTGAGTGAGATGACTGCGAACGAAACGGCCTATACCTTGCGAGGCAAGGCCATCGATCTTGGACAAGTTACCGACGTCATGACTCACCTCGGGCAGTCCATTTATTTCAAAGATGTGGCGCTTCGAACCTCGAGTATGGATGTCAGCGGAAAATTTACCAATTTTGAACTGACTGCGAGGCATGAATAATGGAAAAGCTGAAGAACTTTCCATTTGCATTGATTCTGGTCGCCTACGTTCTTTACCTCGGCTATCAGCTTTATGATTTTCATTATGCACCGACCGGACGGGTAGAAGCGCATAAGGCCCAATTATCGGGAGTGAAAAAAGAAATGGCCGAGCTGAAGAAAAAGCTCGAAGAAGGCCAGAAGTTCATGAAGAGCCTCGATGCCAAGCGCGCCGATATCGGTCTACAGATCAAGAAGCTTGGGGAGTATCAAGGTGCGCTCAGTGATGCGCTCGATGTTCCTGCGGTGATCAAACTCCTTCTGATGGAATCGAAAAAAATCGAACTTAGGGTGGATAAGATCGAGCCAGCACGTAGAAATCAAAAGGAATTCTATCTTGAGCAGGAATTCAAGGTCGAGATGAAAGGAACGTTTCAACAGTTTCTGCTTTTTGCCCAGCGAATATCCCAGCTTCAGCGGATTCTGCGGATCGAAAATTATTCATTGAAACCAACCCTGATCAGCGGAACCAACAAGCAGTCTAAATACCTGAACGCTCAATTCTCCGTGAAAGCCTACCAATACACCCTGAGTAAGGAAGATCAGATTGGCGCAACCGGGGGGACTCTATGAGAACACATCCTTGCAGCTTTCTCGCGCTTGCATTGCTCGGTCTGGGGTTTGCCGCTCAAGCAGCCAACAATCCTTCGCCGGTCGATTCGCTGCTGACTGAAGACATGATTGCCAGTCTTCGAGATCCCTTTCAGGCCCCGCTCGTGGCGATTCAAAATGAACGGCAGAAGACCGAGCTCGAAGCGTTCAGTCTAAAAGACCTGAAATTGAACGGCGTCATCACCGGACCGAAGAAGACCCGTGCAATGGTGACAGCGCCGAACGGAAAGAGTTTCTTTGTCGGAAGTGGCGAGCCCATTGGCCAGCGCGATGGCCACGTGGCTTCGATCAATCCCGATGCCATCCGGATCGTAGAATACGAGATGAATTCAAGCGGTAAGAAAATACCTGAAACTTTTGAAATGAGATTAAGCGGTGAGACGGTTTCACTGACCAAGAAAAGAGAGGAAGAATAGGATGAATCCAAAAATCCACGCATTGATGATTTTATCAATCATTGCTTTCGCAAGTGTTTCATCCGCGTTCGCCGGAGAGATTACCGGGGTAGAGTTCAAACCCGATTCCGGAATTGTCGAGATTCATGGAAGCGGTTTGGCCGGATATCAGACAGAAGATAAACCGAATCCGCCTCAATTGGTACTGACGTTTAATGAAACCACGGTTGCAGCCGGCGTAAATGAAAAGACCGATCTGTCTAAGATCAGTGCGACGTTGCTACAGGTGTCGGCTTATCCGGTTCCGGGCGCGACCCCTCAGGCTCGCGTGGTCATCGATTTCAATAAGGCCGCGCCCTACCAGGTTAAGGAAATGGGCGATGGCATCAGTATTCAATTCGATGGCGCAAATGCAAAAGCAGATTCGCCTAAAATTGAAACTGCCAAGAGCGAAGCTCCTAAGACCAACGATACTTTGGCGACGGTCATGGATGCGACCAAAGACAAGAAGTTCACCGGGTCGCCAATCACTCTTAAGCTTAAAGACGCTGATGTGCATGAAGTATTGCGACTGATCAGCGACGCTAGCGGTTTTAATATCGTGATTCATCCTTCAGTTACAGGAAAACTCACACTGTCTCTCGATCACGTACCCTGGGATCAGGCCCTTGAAGTGGTGCTGACGACGCTTAAGCTTTCGGCAGATCGAAATGATAGCGTGCTTCGGGTTCTTCCTCGCGACATGTTTCTCGCTGAAAAACAGCAGATGCTCGAGGCGGAAAAACTTTCAAAGGTGGCAGCCCCACGAATTACCCGAATTTTTCCGATCAGCTACTCGGATATGGGCCAGCTTTCGGCGCTCCTTCAAAGTTTTACGAACTCTCAGAATCTTTCGCCTGGAAACTCGGGAATTCCCACCACCATTCTGGTTGATCAAACGACTCAAAGCTTGATTGTTCGTGATACCGCCGAGAATATCGAACGGATTCATAAAATGATCGAACTCCTCGATGTGCAGACACCGCAGGTGCTGGTCGAAGGAAAAGTGGTGGAAGCCACGGAACAGTTTACGAAAAGCCTGGGTGGAACTTTCGGAATCGGTGGCGAGCGTATGGGATTCGCTTTTAACGGACCAACCACGCTCGTGGGTGCGCCTAAGATTCCGAGTCCGATCGGCTCTGCGGGTGCGGGCGCCTTTCAGGTGGCCGACATCACTTCGATCGCAGACCGGGTGGTTTCATTGAACGCCACTTTGAATATGGCCGAATCACAGAATTTGGTAAAAGTGGTCGCTTCTCCGAGAAACGTAGTGCTGAGTGGAAAATCGGCGACGATCTCGCAAGTTCAATCCGTAGGGATTCAAGTGACGACTCCCGGAACTGCAACGACCCCTGCAACTCAGCAGATTGTTACCACAAGTGCGACGACGCGCTTAAACGTCACGCCCCGAGTAACCAACGACGGCAGCGTCTTGGTTCGACTCGAATTGACTCGAGATATTCTTCAGCTCAGTAATCCGAATGCCCCAGTCGCCGAGCCTCGCTCGATGTCGACCGAGGTCATCGTCGACAGCGGTAATACTCTGGTCATCGGTGGGGTATTGAGTAACGAAGTCGATCACCAAGAATCCGGCATTCCTTATTTGAGAAAGATTCCGCTGATTGGTTGGTTGTTCGGAAGTGAAAATGATGTGATCAGCAAGTCTGAATTGATGTTTTTTGTGACTCCGCGGATTCTGAATTCGAGAAAAACGAGCCTGATCTCGGAAGACTCTCAGCCGGCTACACCGAAACTTTAAACGTATGAGTAAGGGAAACCCGCAGATTTATCATTACCTTCGCCGCTACCAGGAGGATCCAACCTCACGGGTTTTTGCTCCTCTGGCAGAAGCTTACCGTCGCGCGGGTTTGCTTGAGGAGGCCCTCGAGATCTGCCGGGATGGACTCAGGATTCATCCTCACTTTATCGGAGGACGGGTGGCTCTTGCGCGTGCCTTGTTCGATAAGGGCGAATATCAAGAGGTGGTAAAAGAACTGGAGCCGATTCTTCTCGATGCGCCCGACAATCTCGTCGCCCAGAAATTGGTGGCTGAAAGTTATCTGATTCTGGGACGATTGTCCCAAGCGCTTGCCGCCTATAAGGTGCTGCTCTTCTTCATGCCGGCTGATCATGAGATTGCCCAATTGGTGAAGGAAATCGAAACCAAGTCTTATGAAGACGGATCGATGCTACTCGTAAAAGATCCCGTTCAATTAAAGAACTTAAATAACTTTGCGGTGGTCGGGGCCAAGGACGCCCTTTCGCACGACCCAGAAGTCCTTCGAACCGAGTGGGTGAAGCGGGTAGAAGTGCTTCAGTCGCTCCTCATTCGAGTACAAAGATTTAAGCTTGCGAAAAGCGTGTAAAATAGGGTACTGATTTAGTCTATGGCATCAGTCTATCCTACGAATGAGTTCAAAAAGAACGTTAAACTCGAAATTGATAATATTCCGTATTCAATCGTTGAGTTCCAACACGTCAGTCCCGGCAAGGGAAGCGCATTTACCCGCACCAAATTGAAGAATCTTCTCAACGGAAACGTCATTGAGAGAACCTTCAAGTCAGGCGATCGGGTTCCTGCGGCCAACGTCGAAATGAAAGAAATGCAATTTCTCTTCAAGGACAACAATGGTTTTAACTTCATGAACTCCGAGAATTACGAGCAAATCGTAATCAGCGTCGAACAAATCGGCGAACAGTCGAATTTCATGATGGATAACATGTCGGTTCAGGTTCTATTTTATAACGATAAGCCCATCACGGTCGATCTTCCTACGTTTGTAGAGTTGACTGTGGCTGAAACCGCTCCTGCATTCAAAGGGGATACGGTTACAGGAGGTACCAAGCCCGCTAAACTCGAAACCGGTGCTATGGTGAACGTTCCTTTTCATATTTCTGAAGGGGATAAAATCAGAGTAGATACGCGCGATTCATCTTATGTCGAAAAAGTCAATAAATAGCCGAAAAACAAGCAAAACCGCGAAAGCCCGCACCTCAGCTCCGACTCCGCAGAAGAAAGAAGCAGCGCTTCCTTTTTCGCCGGAATCTCTTGGAGGTCTTTTCGATTTTTTGAAAGACAAAGGCATTACCGAATTCGAATGGTCGAAAGGTGATCAGAAAATTGCGGTTAAAACGACTTATGGAAGCGGCGGATATTATCAGGCCCCGATGATGATGCAAGGTGCGCCAGCTGTAGCCGGTGCTCCGTCTGTTGCGAAAGAAGCGGCCCCAGCAGCCACTCCTGATAGCCACAAGAAAATCCTATCTCCGTTCGTCGGAACTTTTTATCGCTCACCTTCACCGACTTCGGCTGCTTATGTCGATATCGGCAAGCGGGTTAAACCGGGCGACAGTTTGTGCATTATCGAAGCAATGAAGCTCATGAACGAAATCGAGGCTGATTTTGCCGGAACCATCATTCAGATTCTGGTAGAAAATGGACAACCCGTAGAGTTCGGCGAGCCTTTGTTCGTGATCGACACACAATAAAACAGGTACCCAATGAAACCCAGTCAACCGCCTTTTAACAAAATCCTGATCGCCAATCGCGGAGAGATCGCTCTTCGGGTAATCCGCGCTTGCCGCGAGATGGATATCAAGACTGTCGCAGTTTATTCGACTGCCGATGAAAGCTCGCTTCACGTCAAGCTTGCGGATGAAGCCATTTGTATCGGGCCGCCTAGTCCTAAACTGAGTTACCTGAACATGATGAGCATTCTGTCGGCGGCCGAAGTGACCGGCGTTGAAGCCATTCATCCTGGCTATGGATTTTTGTCAGAAAACGCGGAATTTGCACGTTTGGTGCGCGATTGTAAGCTGACGTTCATTGGCCCGACTCCCGAGAATATCGAAGCGATGGGTGAAAAAACCCGTGCGCGTGCTAAAGCCCGTGAGGCGGGTGTGCCGATGTTGCCTGGAACTCTGAGCGCGGTCGCTGGCGTTGAAGAGGCGATCGATGCTGCCAATAAAATCGGTTATCCGGTCATCCTCAAGGCTGCAGCTGGTGGCGGTGGCCGCGGAATCTTCATTATTCGCAATGAGCAAGACCTCTCTGACTCCTTTCAGCGCTGTGGCGAAGAAGCTCGCGCTGCGTTTGGCGATGGCTCGATGTATGTCGAAAAATTTTGCGAACAACCGAGGCACGTCGAAATTCAGGTTGCCTGCGATCGTTACGGAAATCGGGTATTTCTCGGCGAGCGCGATTGTTCCATTCAGCGTCGACATCAGAAATTGATCGAAGAGGCTCCGTCCCCGATCATTACTCCCGAGAATAGACGCGCCATGGGCGAAGCCTCTCTCGCACTTTGCAAACACGTGGGCTACGAAAGTGTCGGAACCGTAGAGTTTCTGGTCGATGAAAATCGAAACTTTTATTTCATGGAAATGAATACCCGGATTCAGGTCGAGCATCCAGTGACCGAAATGATTACCGGTGTCGACTTGATCAAAGAACAAATTCGAATTGCGGCCGGCGAGAAACTCTCGGTTAAGCAAGAAGACATCAAACTCCGTGGACATGCATTCGAAGTTCGAATTAACGCAGAAGATCCAGAAACTTTTCACCCTTGTCCTGGAAAAATCACGGCGCTTCATGTGCCAGGTGGTTTCGGTGTTCGGGTCGACTCATTCATCTACGATGAGTACAAGGTCGTGCCTTTTTATGACTCACTTCTCGCAAAATTGATCGTTCATGGTCAAAATCGTGATGAAGCGATTGCAAAAATGCGTCAAGCTCTCGACGAGTTTGTAGTCAAAGGAGTCAAAACGACCATTCCGATTCATCGTCAGATTTTCGCAAGTCAACGGTTTGTCGACTCTGAATACACCACGCGCTTCATCGAAGAATTTTTCGCTGAAAATGCCAAAAAAACTGCACAAAAATAGCCTCGTCTGAGGCCCCGTTCCGGCGTATTATTTAAGCTGGAGGATCGCGCCCAAAGTGTCTGAAAATACAAACAAATCTGTCGAAAGTTTTTCGATTCAAGCCTCAAAAAAAGCACCGCAAGATGAGGTTGAAAGTGCGCGAATTCTTTTACGTGAAGGTTTGCTCGAAGAAGCGAAAAAAACTTTGTTCCGCGTGCTGGTACTCAAGCCCGATTTCGCTCCTGCTCAACGTCTGCTTCAGGATATCGAAGCAGAAGAACTCAAACTCATTTTTCGGGACTCGAAACCGCGCGCCAATCCACCCGTGCGCGAAGACACCGGTCTGGTGCTCGAGGCGCTTGAGCGCGATCTTGGCTTTCAGGTCGAAGAAAGTGTTCTGTGCAACGAGTTTTGGATCGCGACCACTCAGGAAGGCGCACCGGGACTGGATGCACGCGAGCGCTTCGATCTGGGAATCGCCTTTTTTGAAATGGGCTGCTTTTCGGATGCACTTCGTGAGTTGATCCGTTCTGAAAAGAAGATCCGGATGGATCAGACTTTTCTTGGAGATCTCGGGGTGGCGGTGGCGGCTCTTCGTGCCCAGTGCATGATCGAGCTGGATCGTGCGTTCGAAGCGAAAGCGTATCTCGAGCCGATCTTACTTGAGCCTGATCTCAGTCACGAAAATAAATTGAATCTTTACTATGTCATGGGCCTGAGCGAGCAAAAACTCGAGCATCCGACGGTGGCGGCTGCCTGGTTTCAAAAAATTGCCGACACTGATCTCGACTTCAAGGATGTTTCAACCCGTTTGGCCAATCTGCTGAGGCAAAAAAAAACTAAATGATGAAGCGAAAACTGAAAATCGCTTTTGCCAGCTTTTTTCTGTTGGCTTCAGTCAGTGTTATTGCAGGCGTCGCCTATCTCGAAAGTCAGCGGTTTGCAGACGTGATCAAGCGTATGATTTCAGTTCGTTCGCCCGAAAACTTCGGGATCGTCGGCGATTTCAGCAATCTCAATCTTCATCTATTTCCGCCGAGCATTGGGCTCATCAATCCGCGCATCAAGATTGAAGCACACAATATCTCTAAACTTCCAATCGAAGGCGGCATTGAAGCCAAGGAAATGCGGGTGGGTTTTGCTCCGATCCAAATGCTTTCCGGCACCATTCGTGTTTCAGAAATTGCAGTCATCGGCGGAGCGGTTGAAGGCAAAGTGGGCGCCGATGTTTTTCGTACCACCAAGCGTCCGAAGGTTACCGGAGAAAAACTGAGCTGGAAGGATTTGTTTGAATTGCAGATTGAAGGAGTTCGTTTCGAAGATACGTATTTGAACGTCGAAGTGTCGCTTCCGAAAATTGACGAACCGATCAAAGCCGAATTCGTGGTCAAACACCTCGAGTTGAAGAAAGAGGTCGAGCACGATCAGGCAAGATTTTTATCCTCCGGTCTGGTGAATGCCCTTAAGGTCGAACTGCCAAAAAAACTGGTGGACTTGCCGCTGAAGGAAGCAACCCAGGTGCAGTGGAATCTTGAATTTACGGATCAGGGATTAAAGCTTGCCCCGCTCACCGCTGATTTCTCGGGTTCGCGTCTGAGTCTAAACGGAAAAGTGACCGGAAATTTGCTCGAGAGCGGGCAGGGGTTGAATCTGGATGCGGAAGCTTCGCTTGAAACCGATTTGGGAACTTTCTTTCTCGTGAATTTCGGTGACAACCAGTGGGGCGGTGAAGCCAAGCTGACAGCCCAGTTTCGGGCGGCCCTAAATGATATCAAGCATACGTTTCGCGGAAAATTCAAGGTCTCCGGAAGTGACCTCAAGTGGAAAAATATTTTTGCCAGCACCTTGAACGGTGAAGGTAATCTTGATTTGGCCGGTAAGAAAATCGAGATCAATGAGCTCAGTGCGACCGATGATACGGATCCGAAGGATCAAGGTGTGCTGAAGATCACTCATGCCGCAGTTCCGCTCGAATTCAATGAGCCGTTTCAGGCGAAACTAGCATTTCAGAATGGCGATCTTCATTGGCTGGGGGGAATTGTACTTCAGCAGGTCTATGCACTCGATGGCAAGCTTACTGGAACCGTTGATGCTCGCTTCGTACCGGATGGAAAAAAGAAATGGAAAGCGAATTTAAGTAATGCGCTCGAAGTGGGGCATTTCGCATTAACCAATCAGAAGCTCGGAGCGGTTCGTCCCAAGAGCTATGTTCTCCGGCCGTCGCTTCCTCTGCATCTGAACGGCGATCTCGAGATCACACCGAAGGGATTTGATTTCAAGGGTTTCAAGGTCGCGATCCAGCAATCGAAATTTGATGTCACCGGCGGAGTGCATGCGCAAGAAGGATTCAACTTCAGGGCAGTGGGTCCGGTGAACATGAAGGAGATTAAGGAAATCGCGGGCTCGCCGGTTTCTGGAACTGGAGATCTTGCTGCTTGGATCCATGGGCCGACATCCGGAGTGATTCTCGATTTTGATCCTAACCTGAAAGACGTTTCGTACCTGAACCTGTTCTTTGGCAATGTCAAAGGCCGGGTCACCTATGACGATGGCGCCTACCAACTCGGTTTTTCTAATGTGCATGCCCAATATCGGAATACAGTTTATTCGCTCGTCTCTGGAATGATTGACCTAGGTACGACCGAACGGATTGATCTGCCATTCACGGTCGAAAAGGGAAGGGTCGAAGATCTTGCGGTCATGATGGATTCGCTGGTGAAGAAGGTTTCGTGGTACCCGCAAACGCTCAAAGGTGAAGTTCATGGCAAAGTGCACATCGGCGGAAAACTCGAAACCGCGCTTCTCGATATTCAAACCACGCTCGACGGTTCGGATTGGTTGTGGATGGGCGAACGGGCCCGACATGTACTCATGAATTTTGGCCTGACTGATGGACTTTATTTTGCGAGGAACATCAACCTGATCAAGACGACGGGTGAGATTCGCGGCAATATCGAATTCAATACGAAAAATGACGACATCAAGTGGGATGGCGAGACCACCCACCTCACCTTGGCTGACATCGATTTTATTGACCGCCTTGAGATTCCGGTGCGCTCGAAAATTGAATTGAAGACGAACGGCAGTGGCTCGATGGAGCACATCAAATCAAAAACTGAGTGTCGATTTACCGGCACCGAGATCAAGGGTGAGACTCTTGACCCGAGCTCCTTTAACATGGAAATGGGCGAAAGCAATCTGCGGGCAAATCTGAATATTTTTGGTGACAGTCTGCAGTCTCAACTCAAGTACTCCTTGATTGCGAAACAGCCATCGAATTTCAAAATGGATCTGAAACACTTTGATTTTTCGCCGGTACTGTTGATGGTGAATCCGAAACTCCTTGACGATCAGAACCTGAAGGGAAACGTGGACGGAAAAATCCAACTCGACTTCCTGAATGGTCAGCTCGAGCTCGCCCGCGGATCCGTGGTGATTCAGAATTACGAGCTGACCAAGACAAATTTTTTCATCCGTCAGGTCGATCCGATCGATGTTCCGATTCAGCTCGGCTATTTTCATTTTCCGGCGACGCGATTCCGATTCAAGAATTCCGAAATCAAGGTGGGTGGAGAAGGCAAGAAAGGAGATGTCGATCTTTCGATTACGGGCGGCGTCGACCTTTCCGTGGCAGAGTTGTTTACTTCTTCAGTGCTGAAGGCCGAAGGGATTGCGAATACCGATGTTCGAATCAAGGGGCCACTTAAGAACATCAAGATCAATGGCGATGCTACCTTTACCAATGCAAAACTGATGCTACGGTGGATGCAGTCACCTCTTGCCGAGATGGATGGCGCTTTGCATCTCAGGCAGAGCCAGATCTTCATCGACAATGTCGAGGCTTATCTGGGGGATGAAGTGTTCTCGGCGAACGGCAAGATCGAAACTTTTGTCGATCGTTTTCCGGAACTCGATATCCACGCCCAATTCGAAGACAACAAGGTCAAGATGGCGCCATTCACTTATATTCAGGTTCGAGGAAATGCTTCGATCAAAGGCTCAAGGCCTCCCTACACGATTGGTGGAAACCTCGAGGTGCCGCAGGCCCTCTGGGCCAAGAGTTTTTCGTCAAACGGAGCGGGCAATGATGGCCGAGGAGAGCGTTTCGCGCCGAAAGACGAAGATAATCAGACGGGAAATAATTTATTCGCACTCGATCTCAATGTGAATGCTCCGCAGGGATTCTTTGTAAAGAATGAGATCATCGATGCAGAATTCAAGGGCAAGGTGCGTTTGGTGGGGCCACCTGACAGTCCAAAGCTTCTGGGTGAAGGACAGTCGATTTCCGGTAAGGTTTTGTTTCGCGATCGTCCATTTGTATTTGAGAGTGTAAAAATCGATTTTGATGATCCGTATCAGTTGAATCCGAAGTTCAACGCCATCGCCGTTTCAGACATCAATCAATATAAGATTCGGGTTCTGGCCTATGGTCGTACCAATTCCTGGAAAGCCGAATTCAGTAGCTCGCCCTTTCTTCCGGAAAATGATATCTATTCTTTGCTGGCCTCGGGTTTGACTTCGGGTGAAAACAGCCGCTACAAACTCCGGGATCGAAGTTACGTCAGTCAGGGTGAAGCAGCGTCGTTAATCCTGCATTCTCTCGACTTCAGTAAGGATGTGCAGAACAAGACCGGTCTGCAGTTTGAGGTCGAAGAAGCGATTGACCAGCAGTATGCGAGCAGTATTTTTCGCCCGCAGACCATTGGTGAAAACGTTGCATCGCCTAAGGTGGTCATCAAGCGTCCGGTGGGCAAAGTGGTTTTTGCGTTCGGGAGTACGGTGGGCGTCGGAACTGAGAATGAGCGGGATGTCAGTGCTGAGTACGGTTTGACGAAAGGAATGTCCGTACTCGGAGTCTGGAGCGATATTTCTGAACAGGACACCCGGGATACCCGGACATCATTTGGTTTGGATTTGAAGTTCAATAAAAAGTTTAAATGAAAAAAGGGTTGGGTTTGTGCATCGCGATTTTATTCCTGACCTGGGTCGGCGCTTCAGGCGCCGAGGCCGCGATCATTCATGATGTCAGGGTTACCGGAGTTCCGGTCGATCAGTTTGAAGCGATCAAAACTCTGAGTGGATTTTTGCCCGGCGATGAGACGGACACGCAAAGAATTGAACGCGCGATCAAGAAAATTCAGGACTTTTACGAGGCGAAGGGTTATCCGCAGGCAAAAATCACCTCTGAAGTGCAAACCCTGCGAAAGGTAATCGCCGAGAAAAATGAAGCCAGCGTATTGGTGTTTCATGTGAATCCAGGGCCGCCTGTTCGCATTTTGCAGGAGAAATTCAGTTTCAAAGGTGAGTCCGTGGGGGAGGATGTTTATCAGCGCCTGAGGCTCGCGACCGAATACGTCAAGGGCGAGATTTATGATCGCGACCGGATTAAAGAGAAACGCCGGCAGATCGAATCCGCATTGAATGCGCTCAACTTCGTCGATTCGCGTGTCATCGATATTTCGACAGAGGGAGTCGATCAGGGAGTTCAGCTCACTTACAATATCGAGTTGGGTCAACGGGTAATTTTTTCAGTTTACGGAAATGAGTATTTTACTCGCACCGAATTGATGACCCTGATCGAAGATCAGCGGGTCCTAGGGCTTGGACGCGACTATATCAATGTCATTCTGGGGCGCTTGCATGATTTTTACGTCGATCATGGTTTTAAGAATGCCGTCATCACGCCCTATACTTTCGAAGCCCGCTCGCACGATCCCCGAAAAGTGGTGTATCAGGTTTCGGAAGGAATCAAGGTCACCATCAAGCAGGTATCGTTTGATGGAAATGAATTTTTCTCGCAGGAAGAACTTAGAAAACTGTTTTTTAAGAATGCACCCGACCGCATTCAGGCCAGAATCTACAACGAAAAAATGGTAGAGGAGTCGGCCCGGGCCATGGTGGCCGAAATCAGAAAGAAAGGGTTCCTCTCTGCGAAGCTCATCGCGGTTAAAACGGATGAGTCGGAAGAAACCCACTCGATGGACATTAAACTGTTCATCAATGAGGGGTTGCAGACCCGGGTACAAGCCATCGCGTTTCAAGGAAACAAGATTTTTACAGATCAACAGCTCACCACCTTTCTAGGGTTAGGCGTAAATGATCCGTTAAATCTCGAGCAACTCGAGAATGGAATCGAGCAATTGAAAAAAGAGTACCGAAATTCAGGCTATCTCGATATTTCGATCGAAAACGAGGCGAACAACCAGATTGTTGCCTATGCCGAGAAAAACCAATTTGCGGCCCTGCATTTTGATTTCAGGGAAGGCGTGCAATATCACTACACGGGTTACGATCTCTACGGAAACCAGGCTACCCGGATGATCGTCATCGAGCGCGAGATTCAGCTCAAGCATGGCGACCCGCTTGCTGAAAACAAAGTAATTGAAACCGAAGAGCGCCTGCGGCGGCTCGGAATTTTCTCGCAGGTGAAGATCGATGTGCAGCCTGATCCTGCCGAGCCCAATTCTCGAAGCCTTAAAATTTCGGTTCAAGAGGCAACTCCCGGAAACATCACGACCGGTATCGGAATTCGAAATGATTTGGGGGTGCGGGTTTTCGGTGAGTTGGCCTATGCGAATCTTTGGGGGCTCGATCATGAGTGGGTGCTCGATCTCAGTGCCAATAGACGCCTGACAGGCTTTCACTTCGGAGAATTCAGTGCGCAACTCAGTTACATCTGGCCTTGGTTTACCTGGGGGCAAACCACTTTTCGTCCCGGCATTTCGATCGAGCAAAGACAATACATCCAGTTCGATGCCGAAACCTCTGCGTTTTCGCTAAACTTCGATCGTATGCTCTACAAACCTTGGAAACTTTCGGCGGGGTTTGGTTATACTCTCGAGCAAATTCGCCAGTTCGATGCCCAAGCGCTGTTTGATAACCAGCAAATCCGGATTGGTTCTATTACTCCATCGCTTCGCCTCGACCTTCGCGATAATCCGCTAAGCCCTAGACGTGGCTTTCTAGGATCGACCAGTTTTGAATATGCCAATCCATTTCTTGGAACTCAAACTTCGCCTTTTCCGGTGAGTTATGGTCGTTTGCAGGCAAGAACTGACTTTTATTTTGATTTTATCCCCTCGGTAACCTGGTATGTGAGCGCCCGGGGAGGGATTGTACGTAACTTTATCAGTCCCTACGGTCCGGGCGGAGCCTTTGATAGCCGCATTGGGGTGCCCTTAATCAAGCAATTTACTTTAGGAGGCGTTAATTCAATGCGTGGATACTCGGATCAGGAGCTCAATGCCTCGGATACCGACCCGAGTCGGCGGGTGGTCAACTTCGAAACCTACGTGAACTATCGAACTCAGATGGATTTTATGGCGAGTCAGAACCTCAGTTTTGGACCCTTTTTAGACGCCGGAAACGTGCAAATTGACAACTTTTCGCCGGGATATTTGCGTTATGGCACCGGGCTTGGTCTTCACTATGCGACGCCCGTGGGGCCTGTGAATTTCGACTGGGGATTCAAGCTATTTCCTAAGGGTGGGCAATCATCCAACGCGTTTTACTTTTCGCTGGGCGTAATTTAGGTGGATCCAGTTGAGCACGAAGCTCGAGTTTTTGCCTAAAAATGACCTTATTTATGTGTATTTGTATTCTAGTATTGACTGAATTCACGCAGTCAGGTATTTCTTTCAAACTATGCTTCAACAAAAGTCTTATCTAGCTAAAAAAGCAGGGGCTCATTTTTTCGAAACCCAAGGTCCGAATGCCCCTAAATGGTACATCGTCGACGCCCAAGATCAGGTCGTTGGTCGTTTGGCTTCCATGATTGCCAAGGTCATCATTGGTAAACACAAAACCACTTTTACATCGAATGTTGATACCGGCGATTTCGTTATTGTCATCAATGCAGACAAAGTAGTTTTGACCCGCAATAAATGGGATAACAAAGTCTACCGTGACTATTCCGGATACATCAGTGGTTTGAAACAACGCACTGCCCGCGAAATGCTCAACCATGCTCCAGAAGAAATTATTTCTCGCGCAGTATGGGGTATGACCAACAAATCAAGTTTGGCACGTCACCAGGTTAAGAAATTGAAAGTGTATGCCGGAACAGAACATCCGCATGCATCTCAGAATCCATTGCCTCTTCCACTTTCAGCGACTCGTCGTTCAGTACTCGACGGTCCGAAGAAAACTGCTAAAAAGTAATAGAAGAATTAATTAGAGAACGGTAAAAGAAAATGGCATCACCTACAACACATACAGAAAAAGATATTCACCAAACCGGCAAGCGTAAAACCGCGATTGCCCGCGTTTATCTCCGCCCACGCAAAGGCGAAATGGGAATGATCAACGTCAACGGACGTTCATTGGAAGAGTATTTTCCACGCCCGGCACTTCAGAAGATTGCAATGCAATCTCTCGATATGACCAGCACCAACGGTCAATACGACATTTACGTAAACGTTGCAGGCGGAGGAATTTCTTCTCAAGCTTCTGCAATCCGTCACGGAATTGCAAAAGTATTGAACTCAATGGATAAAGACACTTTCCGTCTGACCCTCAAAAAAGCAGGGTTCCTCACTCGCGATGCACGCGAAGTTGAGCGTAAGAAGTACGGCTTGGCCGGTGCTCGTCGCCGTTACCAATTCTCTAAACGTTAATCGCGTTTTAGAATTCATATTTTTCGAAAGCCTCCAGTGTTTGTCGCTGGGGGCTTTTTTGTGCTCAGAGCTTAGGTCTGTATTGGCCATAAAAGTAGTCAAGGGAACGTATATGGACCCACTCAGGTTGCAAGAGCTATTTTCTTTGATTTTAAAAACTAGGTTTTAGATTGCTGCCATATATCCGACCTTTAGTTGAGAAGTTTAATTCTCTGGTCTTGATG
>CAIKYX010000218.1 GCA_903831745.1 Oligoflexia bacterium | reverse complement strand
ATAATCGGTTTCCTTTTTAACACGATTCTGGCTCCTTAACCAAAACCGTCGATTTAGGGCGTTTTTAGATCATTGAACTTATGCGGCTAGCTCTCCAGTTTTGGGGGTACAGTCCACTTAATTCCGTATCCCAACCGTCGATCGTTTTTTTGATCGACCCTGTTGAATCTGTTAATACAAATTTATTGTCATGACGAATGTGCTCGTCGATTTCCTCAAAAGTAATCTTTAGAAAGTCGGCCAGTGCGTGCGTGTCTTCTGATTTTCCGCGCAAAAAGTGCCAGTGCGGAGATTGGATGCCAAAGCCTTTTCGGTAATAAGTGTTCAGTTTTGCCGGCGTATCCATGCGCGGGTCTAAAGTGACGATGATCAGTTCTGCTTCAAGGTGATTGTCTTTGAGTGCCTTTTCGACTTTGATGAGCTTACGCGTGGTAAACGGACAGCTCATTTTGCACGAAGAATAAACAGACCGAATTGGTCAACTTTTGTGAAATTAAACTAATTTAGTTTAATCTCTTGCGACGTTTAAACTCAATCTGTTGAATCAAATCAGTTTTTGATCCAGCCTGAAATGCCGTCTTTAAAGTGATAGATCTGGGTGTATTTGAGGTTGCAGGCTGCTTCGGCAGCTGTTTTCCATGCCTCACACTTAGGGCCGCCGCAATAGGTAACAATCATGGCGTTCTTGTCTTTGGGCAATAGGCTGGCGAGGTCGTTTTTATGCTCGCTATAATGAATCGCGTTCGGAACATGGTGAGCCTTAAAGCTTTCGTCGCTATTGACGTCGATCACAAAAACTTTTTGTTCTTTTACCCATTTCTGAAGGTCTTTCTTTTGCACCAAAGGATAATGGTCATCATTGGCACAGTTGGCTTCAGCCCGCGCCAAGCTTGCCGAGGCGATCATTGCAACAGCAAAGAGAGAGGCAGAAAAGTAAAGTTTCATAGAGTGCTCCTCTGATCAGACTACTATGATTTCCTTGACGGAAGCCAGTACTGTTCCTAGTCTTTCGAGCATGAAGGCACAATTCAAAACCATTTCTACTCCAGATGGACCCATGTCGCTTTATGTCGCAATTCCCGAAGGGCAAAATGAACGCGCCCCGGCGCAGGCGATCATTGTCTTGCAAGAAGCATTTGGCGTAAATCATCACATTCAAAGTATCTGCCACCGACTTGCGGATGCGGGGTATATGGCTGTATCGCCCGAACTCTTTCATCGTAGCGGTGCCGGCATCCAATTTGGGTATGACGACTTCAAGTTAATTTTGCCGATATTCGGAACATTGACCAACCCCATGATGATGACTGATCTCAATGCCAGTTATGAGTATTTGAAGACCGAATTCAATTTGGGATCCGAGCAGATTTCGATGATTGGATTTTGCATGGGGGGGTTTGCTGCGGTACTAGCGGCTTGCCAGCTCCCATTTCGAAAAGTGGTTTCCTGTTATGGAGGTGGAATGGTTCATTTGCGCTCAGGAATTGCATTTACTCCTGTGGTGAATTCATTCGGAGAGTTAAAGGCACCGCTGCTCCTGATTTTTGGTGGTAAAGATTCAAGCATTCCTCCGAGCGATATCGAACTGATTGAGGCGAATTTACAATCGCATCAAAAGCCTTATCAATGTGTGATTTATCCGGACGGGGGGCATGGATTTATGTGTGACGAGCGCGCATCCTATCATCAGCCGTCCAGCGATGCTGCGTGGAAAAAGATCATGAGCTGGCTTGCTGGATAAAGTTGGCGGCGAATAATTAAACGAGCTTCATTCATTATTAACCAGCCCTGTTTACTTTGTTGATTTTCTAAACGTTTACGCATAGACTCGCCAAACTCAAATCAAGGTGATGGGGATTTGAGAAAGGTGATTGAATGAATGGTCTTGCCATACTTCTGTTCTCCGCCCTTCTTCCGATACAATCGTATGCCGAACCCTTGCCCGAAGTGATGTTTACCGTTGGCGATTCCATCAGTGCCGGTTTTGTCGCTTCTACTTTTGCCACGAGTTACTTTAAAAATTGGCCGTCTATTTTTTCTCCGTTCGTGCGCGAAAAAGATGAGTCGAATTTCACTCTCGATGAGCCGACAGCGCTCGAGAATTCGAGTGGTCCGGCGGCCATTCGTCAGTTCAAAAGTCGTCTGCGGATCAAACTCGCACAATTGCCCAACCATGAAGCGTATTCCTGGTCTTCTGGTTCAAAAATCAATTCGCAGTACCAGATGCTGAATGCCTATTATCAGAACACTCATCATGAAAACCAGGTGCTGTCGAGAAACGTGTCCTTCAGTTCTTCGCGCGCTGACGGCCTCGATTTGCAGGCGAATCGAATTCTTCGCAAGTGGCGCTCCGGAAAGTTCAGTTCGATCGCTTACATGACCGTATTCATTGGTGCAGACGATGCCTGCAATGAACATTATCAAGGTGGAACGCCGGATGCGCTGATGGCCCAATCGATCAAAGATTTCTTTAAGAAGATTTCAGTCATCGAACAAGCGACTCCGATCCAGGTGTTGGTCGTAGGGATGCCTAACATCCCATCACTCGCAGCCCCCGGAATTGGTGATTACGAAGTCGCGCCCGGCATGACCTGTCGCGATCTGCAGCTCAATCTTGCTCACTTTTGTGATGAGTTGCTCGATTGGACGGATCAGGCAGGATATTTGGTGAGAGTAGAATCCGTCAGACGTCGTAATCAAGCCATTCGCGATGCCGTAGAGGCTGCCAGTGCTGCGATGCCTAAAAAGTTTGACGTTCATTTTACCGATGCGCTCTTCCAGAAAAAGCTCGATATCGACGATTTGGCGATGGATTGTTTTCATCCCAATTCACAAGCCCAAGAAAGAATAGCAAAAGTGCTGTGGGATGAACAACCGTGGTTTAAGAGTGCGCGTAAAGCGCCGTCTTCAGAGTTTGGATCAGGCGTTCCAGCAATCGTTGCTAACGAATTAAAGTAACGTCACCTTTCAAAAGGTGAGACTTGGCATCGAGCTCCATCTTATATTCTATGGCATACAGATAAGTCCCGATTTCGGCTCGGGCGCCGCCAAAACTTCCATCCCAACCGTTCGCAGGGTTGGTCGATTCATAAACTACCTGACCCCAACGATTGAACACGCGCATTTCGAAAAAGGCGGGAAGTTTTCCGTTTCGGCTCGAGAAAATGGGTCTAAAAAGATCATTGTTTCCGTCCTGATTGGGCGAAAAGCCCGTGGGCACGAAAACCTGATAACTCTGAATGTCGAGCGTGGTGGATTCTTGGCTGATGCATCCCAGTTCTGAAGTAATTCGATGTACCAGTTTATGCGTTCCCACCAGCGAGCTGTTCCATTGAAATGAATCGGGAGGAGTGATCAGTGTATTTCCATCGAGTTGCCAAATGTCGGATTGAACTCTCGAGTTTACCGAGAGTGTTCTAAAACTAGTCAGTGCATCAGCGTCGTATTGATACACATACCCCTGTGGGTCATCGTTTGCCGGTTCACCATTTAAAGGCGCAGGCGAAACATCCCACTTTACCAAGAGCGGGTTGATCGAAAACGTCAGAGCGTCCGAAGTAGAAGGCGCCTCTGTGGGATCGCACCAGGTGGTCAGTCTGACCTGAAACGGTCCGCGAAGTTGGTGGTTCAATGTTTCTTTGAAAGCAAGGGCTGAGAATTCAGGATCATTCAAGTTCAATTCACCCGGAATTCCATAAGTCAGAGGCGTGGTGATGGTTTGATCCTGGCCATTCAAATCTTTTCCGGTAATGGTCCATTGGTATTGAGAAACTTCGATCGACTTCGAGGATTCGATAACGAGGGGTTGGCCGCAACTGAAGTTCTGATCGCGTTCTGTATGGCCTTTCCAATTGATTTTTGCCTGAGTGACACAATGAAATTTGGTGGCTCCATAAATGATTCCTACGGGTACGCCCAGCCAGTCAGAGGTTTGGTGGGTAAAATTACCGCTCGGATCGCGACCCATTTTTACGGCCACCGCGTGATCGAAGCCAATCAGGTTTTCGGAGACGTTGGTAAAATCCATGCCGTAAACATGAGGATCCGGAAAACTTCCTTGATCCGCCCAAGTGTGAGCGGTCTGATCGACCTTCAGAATGCGTGTCAGGCCGGAAACATCCTGAATGGCGACATAAAGTTTTTGATCCTTAGGGTTCCAGCCGACATCTCCTTCGGGAACATGCGGAAACGTCATGATCTCGGTGGTGTTTCCGTTGGTTGGATCTACGGTGTATAGAAAACCCTGATTGCCATGATCATCGACTGTCCAAAGGGTGTTAGAGGAATCGAAAACCATTCCGGTGCCCATGTTCATGGTGCCGCCTATTTGAGTGGCGAGTAAGCTGTTGGGGTCGACCGAGGCATGATGCAAATCGATCTTATAAAGGAAGCCCCAGGACATTCCATAGAGTTCGCCCTGGTAATTTGAAGCGATGTCTCCGAATTGCAAGACGGTTCCGTTATGGTCTTCGACCACGCCGAGATCGATTACTTCGCGGTGCGAAGGATCGGAGTTGTATTTCCAAAGATGGCCGGATTGCGAATTAACGATGAAGTTCTGAGCAAAGGACGGGGTGGCGAACCAAAGGAAGGCGAGGGCGGTGACTTTGAGTTTAAGCATGTTCGATTCCTCGCTGCCGACACTAAAGAGGTTGAATCGATAAATCAAGTGAGTAAAACACAATCATGCGAATTTATGAATTAAACTACAATGGTTTAAAAAACATAAATTGAATGAGTGATCTTGCAACGCTGAACAAAGAGGACTATTCAATGGGTGACTTCAATTGCACTAGCCCACGAAAGAGGAAGAACATGTTCAATTCAGCAACGGTGATTTCACTCCTATCTTTTTGTTTTATCGCAACCCAAGCGCAAGCTTCGCATCCCACGATTGACGGTGCCATGCCGGATACCGTGACGGCCGATCCTTATCAGTTTTATCAAGTGAGTTTTTTTGGTGACCACCTATTGCCCGAGGCCGGATCCGACATGAAGATCAATCAGCGCGATTTTCAGATGAGCTTTCGAAATGTCGGACAAGAAATGCCATTCTGGAAAACGTCTTCGTTTGATCATCAGGCACCTGCCGATCCGGGCGCGACCGCTCAGGTAACCTCGCTTGGGGGTAATGGTTTTACGGTGGCTTTTCCGGTTTGGCTGACAAAAACTCCGGGCGATATTCTGGTAAATGTGTGTATCAGAACCGTGGGCTGTACGAATAATTTCAAGATCAAGGTAGTGGCTGCTTCGACTGTTGGAGCACTCGCGGTTCAGACTTCGGATGCAATTGATATTGCGGTGCCAGTTGCGGGCACGGGTGCCGACCTTTCGCATTTGAATATCCCGATCATCGGGCTGACGGGGTACAATCCAACGATCAAAATCAACAATGGTCGAGAAATCGAAGGTTCCGGGTATCCTGATCGCAATGCCGCCCTGTTCATGCTCTCGAACAAAGAGATTCCCACGCCTGATCTTTATCGCGCAGTCGTAACCGATATGATCAGTGGTGCATCTGACCCGATTCTGGTGCGCGCATTTGGTGCGCCTGTTTTTCTAGGAAGCCCACCGAAGATTTCTCAGGAGCTTACCGATCAAGGGTTTCCGGGCGATCATACGATCGAGCTTAATTTTAAGAACTTTACAGGACCCAGCCAATTAGTGGTGGTCGACAACAAAATGGTATCGCATACGGTTGCGGTAAAGACCGAGCCGGTGGGTGCAAAAGCGAAACTAACCATTCCGGGCTCGTGGTTTAAAATCGGAAGTTCACAACTAAAGATTACTCCGTCGAATATGGGTGGAACAGGCGCGCCCATCATCGTCGAGACTTCTTTTACTCGATTCATTCTGCATCATCCGCCAGGACCGGTGATTCCGCCACATTGATGAGTTATCGATTCGCGGCGATTCGCTGCCTGACAAAATCGATATGACCTCTGAGTCCGTATATGTGCTCAGAGTAGCCAAGTGGTACTTTCATGTGCCGTACTTTTTCTTCGATACGGTCTAGTTCTTTGAGGTGCGCCGCTGAATTTTGATGGCCAGATTCCGAATTGATCTGGGTTTCGAGAAACTTCAGCTCGCCATAGCGCTGATAAATTCGCGAGCGAACTCGCCATTCAAATATTTTTGGCACGAGTTTTACCAGTGGAAAAATAAAAGCGAAGAGTGGAATGGCGATGAATAGAAAACGATCAAGCAGGGTGGCAAGCCAAAACGGCAGGTATTTTTGCCAGAACGGTAGCCCCGACTTATAAAACGTCTTGGCTTCGGCTGCGAGCGGAAATTGATAGTCTTTGTCCTCAGGAAACTCGTTCTTTTTCTCGAATAAACCTGGGTCACTGTGTACCTGACT
>CAIKYX010000217.1 GCA_903831745.1 Oligoflexia bacterium | reverse complement strand
GATTTCTTCCATGAGGACTACTTTACATCATTCATTAAAAGAGACAAGTCTGTGGCTTGAACAGAATGGGTCAAGCTGCCCACAGAGATAACATCAAGGCCCTCGATTAAGTAGCCATCGATATTATCAAAATGAATTCCCCCCGAAACTTCGTACAGGGTGGCTTGGGGTTTAAGTGCGATCGCCTCTCGAACCTGGGTCGGTGAAAAGTTGTCGAGCATGATGACTTCGGCGCCACCAGAGATGGCTTCGTTTAGCTCCTGAATGTTTCTGACTTCGATCTCGAGTTTTAGCAGGTGAGGCGCGGTCGAGCGTGCCTGATCGAGCGCGGCTTTGATTCCACCGGCCGCTGCAATATGATTTTCCTTTAGCAAGAGTCCGCCGCTGAGGTTGTAGCGATGCGGATGCGCACCGGCGATGAGAGTGCTATCAATGGCGAGGTCGCGATATCCGGGCAAGGTCTTTCGAGTGGCGGTAATTCGCGGTGTTTTCTTTAATCCCTTGGCTTGAGCTTTTTGTACCAGGGCTCGGGTTTGAGTGGCGATGCCACAGGCGTAAGCCGCGAGGTTAATGAAGGTGCGTTCGAACGTTACAATCGCATCCGGCGTGCCTGACCATTCACAGATCTTTTGTTTCGGTGAAAGGGGGTCGCCATTTTTAAGAGTTGAAGTAACTTCGATCGGCATGCCCATTTCGCGAGAAAGCAGAGTCACCGCAGTGAGGCCTGATTCTGCCGCCCAAACGCCAGTCGATTTTGCAATCAAGGTGGCGCGGGTGATTGCGTTTTTGTTGTTCTTTTGTCGTGCGGCTTCAGCTGCACGCGCAGTCCAATCAAATGCGATTGCATCTCCGTCGAGGCCGGTTTGAATGAGCTTTTTCCAGATTGGAATCATTGTGTTTGGCATAAGTTTACGATCAAAGGGTAACTCGAGGCGCGATTAAACTCAAGTCATGGGGCAATGAACGGATTCAGTTGTAAAGCCGAGGCATGTAGAAGTGGTCTCATAAATAGGATCTGGCTGCAAATGGCTAAAATTGATGTCTGCTGCATTTTCAATCGAAAAGTGTCGTCAACGTGGCTTTGGCCACGCCTTCCTAGCTTTTCTCATTCAAATTTTGCAGACACCAATTTTATTTCATTTTCGCTCAGACCCATTTATGAGACCACTTCTAGTGCTTTTTTAAAGTATTTTACATCTGGCTGGATTAAACTGCGGTCAACCATGGGTGCCGCGAAATCGAACTACTTAATGATCATTGTCATGATGCTTCCGCTTTTGATGGGATCATCCTCCGCTCGAGAAGAGATGGTCAAAGATCCTGCAGAACTCAGACCCTCTTTTGGTTTTCAGGCCAGCGCCTCGATGGAATGCGTTCGGTGGCAATGGGCTTTCAGCTTCACAGGTGGGCAATCCAACTCGTGCGCTTTTAATCGAAGCAGAGTGGCAACCGGTTGCACTTCAATCGTTCGGGGTTTTCGGCATTGGTCCGACGGCGGGAGTTTATCCCGTGAGTATCGATGGTTATGTGAAAACGTCGACTTCGATTTATGAACTCGGGCTTAAAGCCATGTACCAGTTTCGCTATTTTCATGACCAGCTCTTCGTGCCGTATGCCAGTGCCGAATGGCAGAATATTTATTATAACACGCTTTATGATGGAGCGGCTCGAATCAACCCGTTCGGCGGAAGTTTTGGGCTGATGTTTCTGTTAAATTCTCTCGAGCCTCTTGCTGCGAGAGAGAACTACGCAAGTTGGCAAATCAAGCGATCCTACCTTTTTGGCGAAATGAAAGATCTGGTGGCCGCAGACGAAAACGTCAGTATCTCGGGATTTTCTTTTTTCTTTGGTTATCGCTGCGAGTTTTAGGATTCGCGTGCCAAGTGCCGCTTTTGCCTGGCAGGGGTAGCAGCACGAGAGCCTTCTTTTTTGTTTTGTTGAAACCCCGTGGTTTCGAGTCCTGATCTTAGAAAAACAGGAATATCCCGCTTAATCGTTCCTACGTAATCCTGAACGAGCATTGCGCGCACGGTTTCTTCGCTCATGTGCTTTTCATCTTTAAAATAGATCCACACCGATTCAAGCAAGTTCAGAAGTGCAATGCTGTGTCCTTGGGGATGTCGTTTGTTCAAGAAGCGGGCGAGTTCGTCGAACTCCCAGAAGAGCGAGGGGGTAGGACGCTTTTTCGAAAGCTCGGTCAGTGCGAGCATCGATTGCTTGAAGTTTCCGCTATTCGCGACCAGATCCCAAAAATGCGCAAAGCGACTGATGCGTTGAAGCGTTTCGTAGCTCATGAGGCGCGTTTGCAAAACCTGAAACGGCGGATGTTCCTGATACACCATTTGCCATTCTTGGTCGTGCCGGATGATGGGGGTGCCCTTCAGGCGCTTTAAGATTCCGACCTGAATTTCATCGGGCGCTAGTTCTGATACCGCATCAAAGCCAATAGCAAAACTTTCGATTGTTTCGCCCGGAAGCCCTGCAATCAGGTCGGCATGAGTATGAACATTTCGTTTCTCCGCAAGAAACGCAAAATTCTCTCTGATTTTTTGATAATCCTGTCTTCGAGACACGAGTTTGGCTACGTCAACATTCCAGGTCTGAATGCCAATTTCAAACTGCAGAGAACCCGCCGGAAATCTCGAGATCAGGGTGCGGAGTTCTTCTGGCAATCGATCGGGCACCATTTCGAAGTGCAAAAAGAGTCCTAACGAGATTCGGTCGAGAAAGAACTGAAGGATCTTTGAACTGGTAGCAATACTCAGATTAAACGTTCGGTCGATGAATTTAAATTGCCGGGCACCCCGATCGATCAGGATACTCATGGCCGTAAGAAATGCTTCAAGATCGAAACTTCGTACCGATTTATCGAGCGAAGACAGGCAGTATTCGCATTTATACGGACATCCCCGAGAGGCCTCGACATAAATGACTCTGTTTTTTACGTCATGATCCGTGTAGTGGGCATAAGGCATAACGAGTTTTAAAATGTCGGGAAGTGCCCCTGAGATCCATTTCTCTTTTGGCCAACTTCCGTCCTTAAGGTACTCAGTGCAGAGTTCGTAAAAAAGAAAATCAGCCTCGCCCTTGATCGTCAGATCAGCGAGCTTACAGATTTCTTGGGTCTCGGTCTCATAACTGACCTCGGGGCCACCCAGAACAATCTTTAAGTCGGGTTGCACTCGTTTTAAAATTGAAACCACTTCCTGGGTTTGGCGGGTGTTCCAAATGTAGACACCGAAGCCGACGATTTTAGGCTTCTCTGATAGAATGTGTTCTGCAATATCCCGGGTATTTTGCGAAATCGTAAACTCTAGAATCTTTGCCTGAGCTTGCAGTTCTTTTAAATTCGCATAGAGATACCGAAGGCCAAAGGCGCAGTGCGAATAGCGGGCGTTTAAAGTGGTGAGGATAATGCCGGTCATTTTAAGTATTCAAGATGCCAAGAGGCTTCAAGCTTTCGATTTGAATGTCGCGCAGGCGATTTAACCCGAGGTTCGCGCCATCCATCATTTGCTTCAGATCTGCTTCACTGAAAGGCTTTCGCTCTGCTGTGCCCTGAACTTCTACAAAAAGTCCTTTGCCCGTACGAACAAAATTCATATCAACATCGCAAGAAGAGTCTTCTTCGTAGTTTAAATCGACTAATACACGGCCTTCGCTCATTCCCACGCTCATGGCCTGTACGGTATCGGCAAATGCATCGCGAGGAACTTTTCCTTCTTTGATCATTTTCGAAAGGGCAACACCCACGGCAATGCAGGCGCCCGTGATCGCGGCAGTTCGGGTGCCGCCGTCGGCCTGAAGGACGTCGCAATCGACCAGAATTTGTTTTTCACCCAGTTTCGAGAGATCGACCATCGAGCGAAGCGCGCGACCGATCAGGCGTTGAATCTCTTGCGTGCGACCAGAAACTTTTTCGCGATCACGTTTTGATCGGGTGTGAGTTGCTCTCGGAAGCATGGCGTACTCGGCGGTAATCCAACCTTGCCCTTTTCCCTTCATCCAGGAAGGAACATTCTCTTCGACACTGGCGGTACAAAACACCTGTGTGTGACCTGTGTGAATCAGACACGAGCCTTCGGCGTAGCGGGATACGTTGAGTTCAATCTTGCAGGGGCGTGGGGTCAGGTGGGAGCGGCCTTCGCGAAAATCTGTCATAAAACCTCTGTCGTTCACTTAAAAATTAATACCGATCATCAAAGCGGTGGGTTGGATAAAAGTTTGTGGATTTCTTCCTTGATGATTCGCTCTGCCATTCCAGGAATGGTGGATTGCGAAAAATCCTTGAACTCGTGTTCGATGCGATCATTCAGTTGATCTCGCATTTGACTAAAGATACGGGCCACTTCATTGCGAACCATTTCTTCGATTTCCGGGCCCGACACGGTCGTTCGGTGAGGGCTTTGGGCGCCCGAAAAATCATCTTCCTGAAAACCGGTGGCATGCGGAATTTCGCGGATATCAAAACCACTGACTTCATTTCTCGCTTCATGAACCGGGTGATGGGCCTTGCCTGGCTCGATCATGCCCCATTCTTGTTGGTCGAGACCACTCATTTCGAAAGTGTTTTTCGCCAATTGCTGAATATCATCCATACTGCCCACCTCGGGATGATCGGTCAGAGGTGGCAAGTCTTCAAAAATGGGTGGATTTAATTTGATGACGGGTTCATTGATGGTTGCCGTAATCGGGTCATTTTGTGGCGTCTGATTCGAGACAGAAAGAAGCGTAG
>CAIKYX010000216.1 GCA_903831745.1 Oligoflexia bacterium | reverse complement strand
TCAAGGTTAAGATTCGCGATCTCCCTGCTCGTGACGACATTACCGCTCCGATCGAAGAGCGCCTCATTGTTGAGTTGTATTCGAAGTAATTCGAAGTAATTTTTAAAGTTTAAAAAAAGTAAAACGCTGGAGAACTTATAGTATGATCGAACGAAATTGGAGAGATTTGATTAAGCCGAAGGCCCTGGATGTAGAGAAAGAAACTCTGACTCAGGCCTACGGTAAATTTATTGCGCGTCCGCTTGAGCGCGGATTCGGTTTGACGTTGGGTAACTCCCTTCGTCGTGTATTGCTCTCTTCTTTGCAAGGAGCAGCCGTTACGTCATTGAAAATCGATGGCGTTGTGCATGAATTTTCAACTCTCGAAGGTGTTCGTGAAGACGTCGTTGAAATCATCCTGAACTTAAAAGAAGTTCGCTTCAAAGTTTTTGCAGAAAAAATTACTGTTGCGATCAATTTCCAAGGTCCAGGCGAAGTGTTCGCTAAAGACATCATTTGTTCAGACAACATCGAAGTGATGAATCCGAACCAGAAGATTGCTACCATCGAAAGCAAAGTAAACTTCAAAGTCGAAATGCGAGTTGAAATGGGTCGTGGCTATCGCGCGGCTGAAAACAACAAGTCAAACGACCTTCCAGTGGGTTGGATGCCGATCGACAGCTTCTTCTCTCCGGTTCGTCGCGTAAATTACAATGTAACTCAAAGCCGCGTCGGCCAACGTACTGACTTCGACAAGCTCACTCTCGAGCTTTGGACCGATGGCAGCGTGAAACCAGACGATGCGGTTGCTCTGGGTTCAAAAATTCTGAAAGATCAGCTTTCAGTGTTTTTGAATTTCGAAGAGGAGCCAGAAGCGGTTGCAGAAATTCAAACTGAAAAGGGCTCACAATTCAATCCTAACCTCTATCGTTCGGTAGAAGAGCTTGAATTGTCTGTTCGTTCAGCAAACTGTCTGCAGAACGCAAACATCCGTTATATTTATGAGCTGGTTCAGAAGACTGAAGCAGAAATGCTGAAGACCAAGAATTTTGGTCGTAAGTCTTTGAATGAGATCAAAGAAATTTTAGGCGAAATGGGTCTGAGCCTGGGTATGAAACTTGATGGTTTCGTAGCTCCAGCACACGGTGCAAAACCAGCAGTAGAAGCTTCGGCTGATGCTGATAGCACTCTCGCGTTTGACGACGAAGAGGGCAGTGAAGACGATTTCGAAGACGAAGAAACTGAAGAATAGATTTAAGCGAAGGTAATTTTTATGAGACACGGAGTAGACGGTAGACAGTTTGGACGTAACACTTCACATCGCGTAGCGATGTTGAAGAATCTTGGTAACAATTTGATCCTTCAAGAGCAAATTGTAACCACGATTGAAAAAGCAAAAGAAACACGCCGTGTTGCTGAAAAGCTGATCACTTTGGCTAAAAAGGACACTTTGAATTCACGTCGTTTGGCGTTTGCCCGAACCCGCGATAAAGCAGTGGTTGCGAAACTCTTTGACGTGTTGACTGATCGCTATAAGTCGCGCAACGGCGGTTATACTCGTATCGTAAAGATCTCTGAAACCCGTTGGGGTGACGCTGCTAAGATGGCGATGATTGAACTCGTCGATCATCCTAAGCTCGATCGCAAGAAGAAGCCTAAAGTTGCCGCAGAAGGCGATCCAACTTCACCAGAAGTCACCGCAGCTGATCCATTCAGCAAATTCCGCAAGATCTTCGCAGGCGGAAAAAAAGTAAAAGCTACTGCTAAAACTGAGTCTAAGACTGAAGCTCCGGCAAAAGCCGAGCCTAAAGCCAAAAAAGCTCCAGCAGCAGCAAAAGCTACAAAGTCGAAATCCAAATAACGACTTGAACCTGACCTGCAGATAGTTTACGGGTTCCCATATTCTTTTTCTTGTACCAGCTCATGTTTGCAGCATGAGCGGGTGCATCTTTCTTATTTCGAATCAGGCGGATCATTTCTTCCAGTGAGTTTTTTAGGGGGAGCAGATTCTGCGTGCTGAGTGAAAAATCAAACTGTATTCCACCGGGTACGGTTATCGGTTTTGGAGAATCTCCGCCATTTTGTTTGATGGCGTCCGTGATGCCGCTTTCGAGATCTCCAGTTGAAGCTCCAGTAAAAGAAAAGCGCCAGGTTTCGCCTTCATTTACCTTAGGTTGTTTGCGGGGGGTTGTACTTTCCTGGACTTCTCTTTCGCCCGCTTCAGTAGGTTCGCCTGACGTAGCATCGACCACTACGGGTTTTGGATTCTTGCTGCTTCCATCTGGTGCCGGTGAATCGATCAGCGATGACTCGATCAGGTAGTCATTGATTCTCTTTTGTACGGCATTTTCGTAACCATTTCGGATTTCCGGAATCACCCACATGAGTGAAACCAGGGTAAGTAATACGACAGAAGCCTCAATGGTAAACCGAACGACCGAGGGCAGCGCTCGAAATTTTTGATAGAGAGTGGCACGCTGATGCACCGGAATAAAATGGGATGCGTGGATTTCTTGTGTTGGGTTAAATGAGTCTCCGTGCTCGTCTAAGGCCATGAGCATTTTTTTACGTTTGAAGTTCAAATGCTCTTCTGATTTATCAAGAATGAGGGCCAGTAACGGATCTGGAATCTTAAAACGATCGGCACTGAGCATGAGCAAGCAATCTTCTGGATTCATGAGGATGACTTTTAAGTAACCGCCGTTCAACGCTTCCTCGACCAATTCAATCGAAGCAAATTGGGGAGTGTCTTTTTGGTGCTTTTTCAGAAAACGAAGTGCTTTGCGAAAGCCAACGACCCACTCCATCCACTCGTCCTTTGGATTCGTTTTGTGATTGAGGTTATGGGTGATTCTCAGGCATTCCAGTTCGATGAACTTGGAAGGCACACGAGGAGACAGGTAAAACTCGATGAAATTACTGATCGCCTGAGTCGCAGTCACTCACTATTTTTATCCCGATTCAGGAGTGTCTGTATAGTTCTTTACGAGGACCCGGATGTATTCAGGGCTATTGGTAAAATCAAGATTAAGACCCATAAAAGGCAGCCAGATGGGTTGTCGCGGTGGGTGTTTGAGGCGCATGTTGGCTTCATCCGGGGTGCGGCCTCCCTTTTTCAAATTACAGGGCTGACAGGCAGTGACGATATTTTCCCAGGATTTGCCGCCGCCCTTAACGATGGGGACGACATGATCCATCGTGAGGTGGCGAAGCGAAGGGCGACCACCGCAATATTGGCAGGTGTATTGATCCCGAAGAAAAATATTGTTTCGGGTAAAGCGAACGATGTTTTTGCGCGATCGTTGTGGAACGTATTTAAGAAGTCGAATGACGAGCGGCATTTTAATAGTTAACGAAACTGATCTAATCGTTTTATTGGATTCTTCGACAATTTCAACCTTGCCTGAAAAAAAGAGCTGCAAAGCTCTCTGCCAGGGAATTACTTGAAGGGGCTGAAATGTTGCATTAAGGAGAAGGGCCCGACCTTCCATATATATTTATGATAAGGTGAGTTTATGCGGAAGGCAATCATTGCAGTTACATCAATTTTGGTCGTTATTTTTTTGACGGTTTATTTCGTGAATCAGGGAAAAAGCAAACCGAACGGAGCGATTTACGAGGACTTGAAGGGATTGCGAGGTTTTGACCCGTCGTCCATTCAAGGAAGTTACGTGCTCGTTCATTTCTGGGCCAAATGGTGCGAGCCCTGTGCCGGAGAAATTCCGCATCTCGTAAACTTTGCAAAAAGCGCGCAATTCGATAAGCCGCTTAAGATTCTTGCTGTCAGCTTGGATCCAAAACTCGAAGACTCGATGTCCATTCTTCCGAACCAAGGCAAAGATCTGCCAGGAAATTTTATTTTGGTTTCTGATCCCGAGCATCACGTGGCGGAACACATGGGCTCGTATCAATATCCAGAAACCTACTTCGTCGGCCCCACGGGCGAAGTTCTCGATAAATGGATTGGCCCACAGAAGTGGGATAAGCCTGAAGTCATCGATTATTTCAAACACAAGGTTCTCTAAAAGGGTCGGGCCCACCTTTTTGTTTAGCTGCGCGACATGAAATTAAATTACATTAGTTTAATTGTAAAATTTACCATTTTTGTTCTGGATTAATTGAGCGTTTTTATATACAATGCCGCCAGAGGTTTACATACTATGATTTTTTCCCGCACGACTCTCAGTCGCAGTGTTCGTTTGTTTGCAATCTTCATGACCGCTGCTCCGCTTCTGATCTCAGGTTGTACGAGTAAACCAGCCCCCAAAACCAGCAATTCTACTCCAGCGGGAACTCCGGTGCCAGGATCGCCAAGTGCTGAAACTGACGGTGGAAAAAAACCAGGAGCTGAGCAAGGCAAGAACGAAGACAATCACGGTAAGAAACCGCCTGCTAAGAAAGCTGAGCCCATTCTTGTAAAATCAGACTATAAAAAAGGCGATGTCGCTGCAGCTTGTAAAAAGGCAATTGACGTTACCAAAGAAAAGTTAAAAGCGATTGCCGCCATACCTGCTGATAAGAGAACTTTTGATAACACCGTTCTTGCACTCGAGACTGCTACCGGCGATTTCGCTGATCTCTATCTGCCGCTGACTTTCATGGGTTACGTGCACACCGATAAGGACGTTCGGGCCGAAGGTTCTGCTTGTGAAGATGCAACTGGCGGTTATGTAGTCGAAATCAACACGAACAAAGCGCTTTATAATGCGATCAAGGATCAGAAGCCAAGAAACGACGATGAAAAGCGACTTCTTTCTGAAACCCTTAAGGTATTCGAATACAACGGAATTAAGGCTTCAGACGAAGTCCTGGCCAAAGTGCAAAAGCTGAAAACGGATGAAGCGACTGCTATGGCGACCTTTACCGCGAACCTGAACAACGATGCGACCATGGTTGAGTTAACTCCGGAAGAGCTTGCGGGCGTTCCTGAGAGTTACGTTTCTTCCTTGAAGAAGACCGAAGACGGAAAAAGATATATTCTTTCTACCCGCGAGAGCGACTATGGCATCGTGCCGATCAATGCAACTAACCCTGAAGGTCGAAAGAAATTTTTGCTTGGCTACAATAATCGCCAGGCAGAAGCTAATACCAAGATCCTCGAGGACACCATTGGTCTCAGGCAGCAAATTGCAAAGCTTTTGGGTTTTGAAAACTGGGCGGGATATCGCAGTAGTTACGGGAAAATGGCTAACTCACAAAAAATCATCACGGATTTCTTGAGTGGCCTTCAGGGTAAGCTTGCTCAAAGAAATCAGGAAGAAATTGCAACGCTTCTGAAATTGAAGCAGGAATTTGATCCGCAAGCAACCCAGGTCGATGCTTGGGATATCAGCTACCTGACGTACCAATATAAGAAGAAGCAATACAGTTTGGATGACGAAAAAATCCGTGAATATTTTCCGTCCGAGCAAGTGGTCGCTGGGCTCTTTGAATTGTATTCCAATCTTTTGGGTGTGAAATTCACCGAAGTGAAAGATGCGGAAGTTTGGTCGAAGGAAGTAAAACTCTATAAGATCGAGAATGCTCCAGACTCTCGTTTGATCGGTTATTTCTATACAGACTTCATTCCTAGGCCTAAGAAATATGGCCACGCAGCTGCTTTTCCGTTGATTCAAGGCCGCATGACTGCAAACGGATATTCGTATCCGGTTTCTGCTATCGTCGCCAATTTTAATAAACCGACCGAAGGAAAGCCTTCGCTGCTTTCACATTCGGATGTGGTCACCATGTTTCACGAATTTGGTCATATCATGCACCAAACCCTGACTCGCGCGCCGTACATCAGTCTTTCAGGTGCGAACGTGGCGATGGACTTCGTCGAAGCTCCGTCACAAATGCTTGAGAATTGGCCATGGCAGCCAGAAGTGCTGAATAAGATTTCGGGTCATTACCAGGATTCGAGTAAAAAGCTTCCAACAGAGTTACTGAATAAAATGATCGGTGCTCGTGATTTCGGGCAAGCCATGTATTTTACCCGCCAGATCTGGTTGGGCACGACCGATATTGCCTATCATACCGCTACGGGGGCCGTGAACTCGGTCGAGGTGATGGATCAAGCTTACGAAAAGATCGTGGGCATCAAGCCGATCGAAGGAAATCATTTCGCGGCAAGTTTCGGTCACATCATGGGCGGCTATGATGTCGGTTACTACGGGTACCTCTGGTCACTCGTGTATGCAGCCGATATGTTTACCCGCTTTAGCACGGACGGTATTCAAAGTGCGGTTGCGGGTAGTGACTATCGTTTGTTCATTCTCGAAAAGGGAAGCATGCAAGATCCGCTTGATTTGCTACGTCAGTTTATCAAACGAGATACGAACGATGAAGCATTCCTCGAGAAGTTGCACATTCAACATTAATCTTTGGGTTTAAGCAAACCATAGACGACCGATGTATAGGTACTTCCCTCGAGCGGGGTTCTGGTCGTGTGCTGAAGAAACGTTGCGCCGAGTTTTTCTACCGCTTTTCGTGAGCGGTAGTTGTTTTCTCCGATGTAAAAAAGAACCTGGTTTACCGATTCAAACGCGTGGTCGATCATCAGCTTTTTCATTTCGGTGTTGTGGCCCTTGCCCCAGCAACTCCGTTTTAAAAAAGTATAGCCGATTTCAACCTGACTTTGAGTCGGGTTATATCCTGCGTATCTTGAAGTTCCGATGACCTCGTTCGTTTGAGAGTCTAGCGCCAGAAGCGCTCCCATCGATTTCATTCCCGCATCAAAAAATCTTTTAAAGACGTCGCGCTGATAGCGGGTGCGCTCGGGATGAAGTTCCCAGATCAGGGGGTCTAATGCGGCTTCATAGAGCGCTTCAAAATCTGAGTCTAGAAGTGGTCTCAGTGTTAATAGCTTGCCCAACAGTGTGGGTTGAAGATTCATGGGGTGGCTCAGTGATGCAGATGAGTCAGATCGTAATCCATCTGGCGAATGACTTCGTCAGAAGTGGCGTTTGGAGCAACATAGGATTGAACCATGAGGTAGTCCTTTCTCTCGTGCTTGCAAAGAGTGCCCGTATATTGGATCAGAAAGTCCTCGGAGCAGGTTTCAAATTCAGAGAATACATAGTCCAATCTTGGGCCAGAGTTCCACTGCCAGATGGCGCAGACCGGAACCGTAGCGGGTGGTGTCTCGGCGAGAGCAGAAAGTGAAGAGGCGAGACAGAAGAACATTAAAGCGAGGAATTTTGATTGCGGCATAGAGGGTATTCTCCAGATTCAAATGACTCAGCGGATTTTTAGCACGATCCGCCTGTTTTACATACATATTGTGTATTGCGGCGATCTGCTGCAATGATTCTCATTGATCGAAATCGCTTAAGTTCAATCCTAATCGTTTGACAAGCGAACGCGGCACACCTAGTGTCCTCACCCAATGAACTGGTTTTTTTCGTGTGCCGGTATTCTGTTCGCTCTGTGGATCGATTTTGCCGTTGCCGGGCAAAATAATCTTCTGACTCCTGATCAAGTTGCAGTCTATCGTTATCTTCAAGCGCGAACCGGTGAACACTTTTTTACTGCCAGTTCAGAAGAGGCTCACGTTGCAGGGTATCGCTTTGAAGGTGTGGGCTTTATGCTTCTCAGTTTTCCGCAGGGGGACGCGGTACCGCTTTTTCGGTGTATGATTACCGGCAAAATGCATTTCGTCTCGACTGATTCAAAATGTGAAGGCGCAGCTAATGAAGGAACCTATGGTTACCTTTACTCATCCAGTGCTTCAGATCGGGCGCCCCTCTATCAATTTTATTCGCCTCGAAACGGGGATCATCTGGCGACCCAGGATATTCGCGAAGGATTGATCGCTGATTATCAATTGGACGGCATTTTGGGATATGTGCCCATTCGAGAAAATGGAATCTCCCAACCGTTTAAGATAACCGATGCCGAGCAGGCCTCGTCTGATAGTCCGTGGAGCTATGCTTATGGCCCGAGCATCATCGCGAGTGAAGGCGTGTATCATGCTTATTTTTGCAGTACTGGTACCGGAGTTGAGGACTGGGATCATATCCGCCATGTTTCATCGCCAGACTTGATTCATTGGAACGTCAATGCCCAGAATCTGATGCAGTCGACTGCGGTCGAGCGGGCGAACTGTGATCCGTCCGTAGTTCGATTCAATGCCGGTGATGGCCTGTACTATTATGACTTTCATTCGGGCAATACCGAGAATGTTCAGACGGTGGTGTTCGCATCCAGGTCATCCTCTGTAAATGGATCATTCAGCAAATATACGGAACGTGGAACTTGGGAGATTCAGCCTGAGGATCCGCACCCTATTGTGGTGCCGTTTCATCCGAGCCCGGATAACTCCGGAGTTTATGGCGCGGGCCAGGCTTCGGTCGTGGTGATGAATCAAACTCTATATATGTGGCATACGGATACGACGGAGAATTATCCCGCGCAGACCTCGAATGCTATTTATCTAAGAACGTCGAGTGATGGAATTCATTGGAGTGAGCCGACCCGCACCAATGTGTCGAACGCATCGATTGATGTAAAATATAATCCGACAACCCAAGAATTTGTCATGGCAGAGATTCTCGAGGGCCACACCTATGGTTCACGCCTATCGATTCGAACATCGGCAGATGGTTTACTGTGGAGCGAATCGAAGATCATTGCCGATACCGATGTGTTTCCGCATTTTGCGAATAACGTTGGAATGAGCGGCGATGAGCAAGGTCATTTGATTGAAGGAGAGACGGTCCTGATTTCTTACGGCGCCCCTTATGACCTGAGTACTTCTTACGGAAATGATTGTGCGCTTTTTCCGGCTCCCCATTGCTGGGGGCATTGGAATCTTTATGGCAATCGAATTGCGCCCGAAGTGTTGGGTGTCGCATCGAGTGGATCTGCACTTCCTAAGAAGAAAGGCGCTCAGTTAGAGCGTTTCGAAATGTTTCCGAATCCTGCGAGAGCGGGACAGCGAGCTATCTTGCGCTTGATGTCGCAGGAGAATTGCAACGATGCACATTTGAGCTTGATTCAAATGAATGGAGCGCATACCCGTACGAATTTGGATTCTTTCTTTACCGGTGGAGTGACGGGGCTGCAATTAGTCGAGCAGGAAGTACGAGTGCCTGATGTGGCTTCCGGGGTCTATGTTTTAGAGGCAATGCTAACTGGGTGTGGAACGCTCGGGCAGGGGGTTCAGCGCTCGACCCTGACCTGGGTGATTTTAGATCACTAAAGTTTGGTCGCACTTTATTTAATGATATCAAAGAGTTTAAGCGTCAATTGCTTGGGGTAGTACAAAACTGCCTAAAGTTTAGGCGGCATCCTGACGATAGGTTAGACAGAGGACAAGCCTATGATTAATTGGGAAGAGCTAAAACACATTCACGTCATCCGAAAATTGCAGCAGATTATCGGCCAATGGTTTTATGCCGAAGTATTCTTTCTGGATGAACGCGGAAATGTCCGAAACTACGATCCGTATGATCGCCAGCGTGAGTTCAAGAATCCGCTTTGCGCCAATCTCCTTCCGAAAGAAAATGGACGTGAAATGATCCTTCAGTACTTTAGGGATACTTCTGATTCATTTTCACAGATGAAGGAGAATCATTTGATTACGGGTGGTCCACTTGGATTTGAGCGCGTATTTGCTTCAAAAATCGTGCTCGACGGTGAATACCTCGGCGCAGTAATTGCTTATTGCCACATTGAAGCTCCCGTTCCTGTTGCAAAAGCCAAAGAAGCATCCGCAAAAGTAGAAGCGCTGGGCATGGATAAGGAATTTTTCGACCAGGCTCTTCAGAAGGTTCAGGTGCTGTCACCTGCCGAAGTAAAATATTTTTATGAACTGGTCGATCTCGTCGCCCAGGAGATTACTACACTTCACACTGAGATTTCAAAGCGCGAAGCCCGCATTCACGCTTTGAGTAATCAGCTCGAGAATCGCTATAGCTACAATCAGATGATCGGAAAATCAAAACCGATGCAGGAACTCTATTCTTTGTTGGATAAGGTTTCTTCTTCTGAGGCTACTGTACTGATTCAAGGCGAAAATGGTACCGGTAAGGAATTGATTGCGCGTTCTGTGCATTTTAATTCGCCGAGAAAAACCCAGAGTTTTGTGACGGTGAACTGTTCGGCGTTTAATGAAAATTTGCTCGATAGCGAACTCTTTGGTCACGTAAAAGGTTCATTTACCGGTGCGATCAAGGATAAAAAAGGTTTGTTTGAATCGGCTCATAACGGAACCTTGTTTCTCGATGAGATCGGCGATATGACGCTTACCATGCAGGTAAAACTGCTTCGTATCCTTCAACAAGGCACCTTGATGCCAGTGGGTGGAACCGAAGAGCGTAAAGTCGATGTGCGAGTAATTGCCGCGACCAATAAAGATTTAAAAGCGATGATTGATGAAGGAACGTTTCGAGAAGATCTTTATTATCGTATTAACGTCATTAACATCATGGTTCCGGCGCTTCGAGACCGTAAAGAAGATATCCCTGTACTTGTCGACCATTTCTTGCTGAAAAGCTGCAAAGAAAAAGAAGTGCCTCTCAAAGCGTTGACGACTCGTGCGATGGAAAAGATTTTTGATTTCGTATGGCCAGGTAATATTCGCCAACTCGAGAATGAAATTGAACGCCTGGTAGTGCTTTCAGGTACTGAACAGAAGATGGGGCCAGAGTTGCTTTCGTCTGCCATTCGCGACGCAGTGGCCAGCGGTGGCGCCAAGGGTTCCGGCATGAAGTTCGCGGGTAAACTGAAAGATGCACTCGAAGAGCTCGAGCGAACCATGATCAAAGAAGGCTTGCGACGTACCAAGTGGAACAAAAGCAAGCTAGCCAAAGAACTGGGCATCTCGCGTGCCGGTCTGATCATGAAGGTCGAGAAATACGGCCTTGATAAGCGTAAAGGCATGAGAGAAGACGGCGAAGCCGCTTGATGGGTGGGCTTTTTCCGGCTCTGATTCGATCCAAAGATACACGCAGCCACAACGCAGGCTATTGCCCAAGTTGCAGGCATTACGGGTTCATGCAATAGAAAGATTGCTGCCAGTAAGGTCAAGAATGGTTGAAGTAACTGAATTAAAGCGATCTCTTCCATTGGGCCAATACTTAATACCTTAAACCAAAGAAACATTCCGGTGGATTGGCTGACGAGCGCCAAGTACCCTAAAGAAAAGCAGGCCCGAGCACTCAGGTTTTGCAAGGTCTGGTGATGTGCTGAAAAATAAATAATTGCAACCAGTGTGGCAAGAGGAGAAGCAATCAAGATCGCCCAAGACATGACTTGTCGACCGCCGTATTCTCGACTCAGCCTGGCTCCTTCTACATAACCAAAAGCAGCTGACACCACAGATAACAGAAGTAAACAATCACCTGGCAAGATTGAACGGACGTTAATGCTAAAGAAAAACCCAATTGCAAAGAGAGTTCCGATGACGGCAAAAATCCAAAACTTGATTCCTGGATTGATACGGTCGCGTGCGACTGAATAGGATGCTGTCACCAAAGGCAAAGCGGCTAGCGCAACCGCAGCATGCGCTGACGGTACTTCTCGTAGTCCATAAGCCATTAAGGCATTGAAGCCGATCACGGTTCCTAAAGAAGTGTAAAGAATGTATTTCCAAGTTTTTTTAGGTGGCACCCATCGATCAAAAAAAACAGCGATGAGGCAGACTAACCCTGCGCCTATAATTCGCAGAAGAATAATGGTTTCAGCGCTGGTTTCTAAGGCTGCAATTCTGGTGAACGGCGCAGTTAAGCTAAACAAACCAACACAAAAGATTGCTCCCAAAATATTCATTGATAGATAGCATATAGGTCGCAATTTGAGTGTGCAAGTTTTCACGTGGGTTATACTGAGGAAGATTCGGTGCGTAGTTTCTTGATTTTTATAAAAATCCCGCCAAATATCAAAATACTAGCAATGATGAGGCGAAGCTTTATGGCCTCATCTAAAAACAAAATGCCACCCAAGGCGGCCAATGCTGGAACGCTGAGTTGAATCAAAGATGCTGAATTTGTCTTAATCTCCTTTAGAACAAAATACCACAAGACGTAACCCAGACCCGATGTTATAGCGCCCGAAATAATGGCTAAAAAAAAGCCCTCCCGGCTCAGAGTGAAAGGAAGAAGAATGCAAGGCAAAATGAGTAGGGGCAGAGTAAATAAAAAGTTTTTAGCCGTCGCAAAAACAGGATTCTCTTCTTTTTGTCCTATCAAAGAGTACGTTCCCCACGAAATGCCCGCAATGGCCATCATCGTCGCTGCACTTACGGGTGGCCTGCTCACTCCAGGCATGACCAGGTACAAAAAACCTGATAATGCCAATAAGACACCTATCTTCTCCTGTCCGCTCATCTTTTGACCCCGCAAGAAAGCGACAAGCATCATGGTGATTTGCACGCAAGAAAAGAGAATCAAGGCCCCTGTGCCTGCTGTGAGTTGCTCATAGGCAAGTGAAAAAAAGAATGCATAAGTGGAAAGCATTATCGGGGCCAAGTAGGTCTTAAAGTTAAGATTGAATTTGAAATATTTAATATTTTTCAGAAAGAAGAAAAACAAAGCCACGGCACCAGAAAAAAGTCTGATGATCGTAAAACTGACGGGACTGTTGGCGGAATGAATCAATGCTAACCGGCACAAGATTGAATTTGCGGCAAAGGCGATCATGGTTAACGTTGTTAAAAGCACAACTCGGATCACTGGCGGTGCAACTCTGCCGAAACAACCGGACGGGTTTCGTTATTTGACAAAGGGGGCAGTCCCAGTTTTGCTCTGAGCTCTATTAGTGGGGTATTCCATTCATTTTCGAGTCGGATCAGGGCAATCATCTGGCATTGCTTGCCTCGAGTATAGCCCTCGATAATTCTCTCGAACGTTTGAACTGCTTCAAACGGTTTGAAAATCAGGGTGTGTAGCATTCCACCCGTAATCAGGGTAATCGGAAAAAGAGATCTCACCTGCGCGAGGATGAATCCTTGAAGCGCAAGCTCTCCTGGCACATCGGTTTGGTAACCCGTCAGCACATGCCAAAGGTCGTGGGTTTGACGAAGCCTCGATACCAAATAGTCGAGAGGTTCGCGAGAGCCAATCAGCGGAAATGCATTGGGCTCGAACCCATTTCGTTCGAGAAAATTTGCAGTCTCGCGACCAAAACTGCCTTCTGGCAATAGCTTCAGTGCACTGAGGTCGATCCTGGGGTTGTATTCATCGGTATGGTTTTTCTTAAACGCAGGATGGTCTAAGATATACGAAAGACTCGCTGCTGCTCTATCACCGAAGCGTGTGCGAAGCGCGCTTGAAAGTTCAAACACTCGATCCGTTTTTCTTGGGTCTCTGACCAAGGTAATGAACGCGATGAGCATCTTTGATTTGAATCGGATTTGATCAAGCATGGTTTGCTCCTGTTGATCTGATTATTCCTCAGTTGCTTTATAACTGCAAAGCGTAAGAAATTTATCGATCAATTGGGCGAAGAAGTTTTTTGAACCGCTACTTTCTGCATTTTTTAGAAAAGTTTCTTTTGCAGCTAGCCATTGTTCGGCAGTGGGTGCGATTGGGTTCTTCGTCGAGAATTTAAAATCGTAAAAGCTGCCTTTTTCGATATAGGGCCTGAGAATCTTATTGATGGCTTTTTGATTTTTGGAGTTGGGTTGCGCATAAACTACAATGCCAAAGTCTGTAATTTTAGATTCGGGATTCTTGATCAGATAGGCTTGAAGTCCGGCCAGGGTTGCCTGCCACGATTCTGCGTAAGAGAGGTCGCCCATGATTCCATTGCCTAATACTGGCGTTGCGAAGGTTTTAATTTCTGCCACGCTTTCTGTCGCCTGAAGTGAATTGAATATCGCCTCGGCTACGACTTGCCGAAGGGTTTGGTGCATGTCGGGCTCAAAACGCTCCACGAGCTTCAGCATCATTCGCTCGATCGACCATTTGTCCGATCTCTCGGTCGCCTTTTCGTAGGCATCCACCAGAATTCCGTATTGAAGGCGTTCGTCGTGAGTCAGTTTCAGGTCCGACGCATCCAACTGTGCGCGCGTTTTGAAAATATAGGGATCTCGTTCTGCCTGAAGGGAGGCAACGTTGACGACGTACTGCGAATTACCGCCGCCCGAAGCAACCAGATGGGCAGACAGGCTCGGGACGATTCCATCGTTTTCTTCATAAATCTGTTTCAGTGTCTCGAAGCCTGCATTTGCTCCGCCATCCCAGATCGCACCTGCGGCTGCGCCATCCGAAATGGCGGTGTCCCAACTCGCGGCCACGTAAACGTCGGCGCGCTGGTTCGCGATGTTGCCTAGGATAAAATGCACCCGGGTATTTCCAAGCGTAAACGAACCGTCTTTCGGGAAGTCGGTCGGTCCAGCCACTGCAAAAGAGTGGGTGAAGAGAAAACAGGAGATAAAGGCTAGCTTAAGCATTTCGGGTATCTTACTTGATCAGACAAAAACAGTCCACTACTGATCATCGAAGAGATTGAAAGGTGTTCGCTCAACCGAGCGAAAGTTATAAATTAAACTTGTTTAATTGAATTAAGAATGTTAGCGTGCGCCGACTTCAATCGGGTCCGGGAGAACCAGTCATTTGAAGCGACTAAAGAACATCGGAGAGAGTGCACGCATGAAAATTCTATTAGGCCTGATTTTGGTTCTTGGACTGGTTTCAGAAGCGCGGGCCGAGGTCGACAACGTCTACGGCAAAGGCCAGCGTAAAGCCGTCACCGAGTTTAAACGACCGTTTAATCGGATCGGGCGATTAGAGGGGCCTGACAGTACTTATTGCACGGCTTCGCTGGTCGGAAGCAATTTGATCCTGACCGCCGCCCATTGCATTGCAAACGAAAAGCATGAACTGATGACCGGCGCCTATCACTTTATCCTGCCGAATGGAGGAGGCACAGCAGGAGTAATCAAGTTCTGGTATGGAAGTTTAAACGCAGCCAATACCCGAGAGCAGGATTGGGCAATCCTGAAACTCGATGCGCCACTGGGTACGGCCAATGGTTACTTCGGAACTGATGACATTACCGATATCCAGAGTCAGCTCAATCATCACCTGATGATTGCCGGATACAGCTCTCAGTTTTCAGATCAATATGCATTGACGTACGAAGAAGGATGTTCGATTCGAAGTCTTCAGGCTGATGGAAAAGTCGGGCATCATGATTGTGATGCGGCTCCGGGAGATTCGGGCGCGCCGATTTTATCGTGTGTCGAGAATAACATTTGTCAGATTGTCGCCATTCATGTGGCCGCTTATCAGGGAGGCTCGGGGCAAGCGCTGACTCTCGAGTCATTTACAGAACAGTTCGCGAATATATCGACAAGCGCCAGTAACTTCAGTCAGGCCATCTTGCAGGCACGCCAGGAGCAATAATTTTAATTACCATTGAAATGAAGGCTGCTCAAAAGTGTGAAGTTGCGAAGGTAAAAATAAAAAACCTCCTGAAATGTACTCTAGGTACTTTGAAGGAGGTTTTTTATTTTTAACACAGCAAATTCGCGCTTTTCAGCGGCCGTAGAAGTCTAATCCCAGATCGCATCTTCGCCCTTTAACCACGCCTTTACATTGTCTGTCGTCACCGACTTCGGTCGCTCGATCGGAAAGTTCAATGCCCGTGACCAGCAAAGCGATGCCAGTACACCGAGTGCGCGGCTGGCAGCGAAAAGAACAGTGTAATATTCATATTCCTTCAGGCCGTAATGCACGAGGAGTGCGCCCGAGTGAGCATCGACGTTAGGCCAAGGATTTTTGATTTTGCCCAAGGATTGAAGAATTGGCGGAACGGTTTCGAAAATCTTCCAAACCGTGTTGACCATCGGATCATCGGGCATGTGCTTCTTTGCAAAATCCTGTTGAGCGGTAAAGCGCGGATCGGTTTTACGAAGTACGGCATGGCCATAGCCCGGAACGACTTTTCCGTCCGCCAGGGTTTTCTTCACGTACTCGGCAATCTGGTCGCCGTTTGGAGTCTCGGTGCCCAGTTCCTTTTGCATGTGACCGATCCATTTAATGACTTCTTGATTGGCGAGACCATGAAGTGGTCCGGCCAGACCATTCATGCCAGCTGCATAAGAAAGATAAGGATCAGAAAGGGCCGAGCCCACCAGGTGGGTCGTATGGGCTGAAACGTTTCCGCCTTCGTGATCCGCGTGAATCGTCATGTACAAGCGCATCAGGTCCTTGAAGCTTTCTTGGTCAAAGCCGAGAAGGTGTGCGAAGTTTCCTGCCCAATCGAGTTCTGGAATCGACGAGATCTGAAGACCGTTTCGATAGGTGTGGCGATAAACATAAGCTGCAATCAAAGGAATGCGCGAGATCAGGTTCATCGAGTCTTCATAGATGAAGCTCCAATAATCCTTTTTGTTTACGCCTTCGGCATATTTTTTTGCAAAAATAGATTCGCTTTGTAGCGCCATGACACCCACCACGAACTGGGTCATGGGATGTGAATTGGAAACCAAGGCATCAATTGCATTGAACACATGTTGAGGAGTGTTCTTTGCGCGCTCGCTCCAATCCGCACTGAGTGCGGCCGTATCAGCTTCTGATGGAAGCTCGCCCGTCATCATCAGCCAAAACAAGCCTTCAGGAAGGGGCTCGGTTCCGCCCTTGGCGCGAGGTAATTTTGCTTGAAGTTCTGGAATCGTGAAGCCGCGAAATCGAATTCCTTCTTGCGCATCCAAAAGAGAAGTTTCGTAAACCATTCCGGTTATTCCGCGCATGCCCTGATAGATTTGGGCGAGCTGAACTTCACCGATTTTCTTGGTTCCGTGCTCTTTAATGATGTCTTTGATTTCGTTTGAAAGCAGATCTGCTTTTGCTTTAAAAAGGGTCTTCAACTTGTCCATGAATATTAATCTACGATAAAATCAAAGACTTAACAGCAGAAAAGGATTTTCATGATCATTATCTCATGAAACCAAAAGGGTAGCGAAAGCCGTCAAAATCTCTTCCGGCCGTGCCGGTCGATTCCTTTGGAAACAGCGGAAAGCGAAAGCCTATCCCATAATGGCTTATGGCCATTCGGTTGCCCGGAACCTTCGGGATTTCGTATTCATTCGAAAGGTTGGCCGTGATTTGAAATTCCGGGGTCACCCGCCAGATTGCCCCGAACTCGGTAAAGTAGGTTTGCGAGAGTTGGTTGTTGGTTAGGTGCGAAATACCGTCGGTGCTCGAATAGGTAAAAGGAGCATAACCGCCTCCGGCGTAGAATCTCCAGATTTCAACTCTTAAGGCGAAATGAGGATTGCAGGTGTCGAGGTACTGGCCGGTAAAGGCGGTCCCAGTAGCAATCCTGTTTTGCAAACCCACTTCGAGGTGCCCGATAAAGCGGAGGGGGGTAACTGGAACGTAAAAGCTGAGGTTTTCGCCGAGACCGGTTGACGGTGAATGGGCCCCGGAGAGGTTAAAGAAGGTATCGCCATTTTTAATTTTAGAACTACCGAGCCCAAACTCGACATAGGGTGCAAAGAGAAAGGCTTGTGCCGAAGGTGTACCCAGGCTTGCCCATAAAAAAAGTAGTAATAGTCGAACGCTTCGAGCGGTCATCACCCATCAGTATATCGCTGAATATACGTCTTAGACATGATCATGAATTGACGCAGCGGCAATTGTTGCCGACCCATGAGCGAGGGCTCGCAATCCGATTCATTGAGCTGCCTTGATTTTGCTGAAAAATTTGCATCTCACACCCGCCCTCGGTAGATTAGAGGCTCGATACAAACCCCGAAAAAGGAATAGAAATGTCACATACACCCATTCAGGAATTGAAACGCCGGGAAGACCTGGCCGAACTCGGTGGCGGTGCCGAAAGAATTCAGAAGCAACATCAGGCCGGTAAGCTAACGGCTCGCGAACGAGTCGAACTATTGCTCGATTCAGGAAGTTTTGTCGAAACGGATAAGTTCGTGACCCATCGCTGTACTGACTTCGGGATGGAAAATCAAAAGTTTTATGGTGATGGTGTCGTTACTGGTTATGGCCTGATCAACGGCCGAAAAGTTTGTGTGTTTTCGCAAGATTTTACCGTGTTCGGCGGATCGCTTTCGGGCGCTCATGCGAGCAAGATCTGTAAACTCATGGACCTCGCCCTGAAGACGGGTACTCCGGTCATTGGATTGAATGATTCTGGTGGGGCCAGAATTCAAGAAGGCGTCGAATCGCTTGGCGGCTACGCTGAAATCTTCTGGAGAAACGTACAAGCCAGTGGGGTCATTCCTCAGATCAGCCTCATCCTGGGGCCTTGTGCGGGTGGCGCAGTCTATAGTCCGGCGATTACCGACTTTATTGCCATGGTCGAAGGATCTTCTTATATGTTCGTTACCGGTCCGGATGTCATCAAGACTGTAACTCACGAAGAAGTAACCAAAGAAGACCTGGGCGGTGCCGATACCCATGCCGAAAAGAGCGGCGTTTGCCAATTGGTTTATCCGGATGAGCGGGCCATGTTCGAAGGAGCCCGCAGGTTGGTGGATTTTCTTCCACTGAATAATCTGGATGTGGCACCTCGTAGAAAATGTTCGGACCCTTCGGATCGTTTGTGCAATCGAATTAGCGAAGTACTTCCGGATGTGCCAAGCAAACCGTATGATATTCGGGGTATTATTGAAGATGTTGTCGACGATGGTGATTTTTTAGAAGTTCATAAGGCCTATGCTGCAAATATCGTGGTGGGTTTTGCTCGCATGAATGGCCAGACGGTAGGAATTGTTGCCAATCAACCCGCGCACCTTGCCGGTTGTCTGGATATCGCCGCATCCACCAAAGGCGCACGTTTTGTTCGTTACTGCGACGCCTTTAATATTCCCATCATTACTTTTGTCGATGTACCCGGTTTTCTTCCAGGCACGTCGCAGGAATACGGCGGGATCATTCGTCACGGTGCCAAACTCCTTTATGCATATGCCGAGGCGACTGTGCCAAAGCTTACGATCATCACTCGCAAAGCTTATGGTGGGGCTTACGACGTCATGTCTTCAAAACACATTCGAGCAGATGTGAATCTGGCTTACCCAAATGCCGAAATCGCCGTCATGGGGCCAGATGGCGCGATCAATATTCTCTATCGCAAGGAAATCGCCGATGCCACGAAAGCAGGCAATCTCGATGAAGCCCGTGCGAAGCTGGTCAATCATTACAAGGAAACTTTTGCGAATCCTTATAAGGCGGCAGAACTTGGATATCTCGATGAAGTGCTCGAGCCAAAATTCACACGGCAGCGCTTGATTCAGGCTTTGGATTTGTTGTCCGGAAAACGCGAACGCGGACCTTCTCGCAAACACGGAAATATTCCACTATGACTACTCATGTAAACTTCGAATATAAAAAGAGAGCCCCCGTGTTGATTGCGAATCGCGGAGAAATTGCGATCCGGATCGCGCGAACGGCTAAAATGCTGGGGTTTCCTACCGTTGCGGTTTATTCCGAGGCGGATCGTTTTTCTGAACACGTTAAGTTTTGTGATTTTGCCGAATTTATCGGTGAGCCCGAGCCGAAGTCGAGTTATCTGGTGGCCGAGAAAATCATCGCAGCGGCAAAAAAACACGGAGCCAAATACATTCATCCGGGCTACGGGTTTTTGTCCGAGCGTCCTCACTTCGTTACGGCTTGCGAAAAAGCCGGCCTCGTTTTTGTAGGACCGTCCGCGGAATCGATGCGGGTGATGGGCGACAAGATCGAAGCAAGAAGCACGGTCGATCGATTGGGGGTTCCAGGAGTTCCGGGTTCGCCGGGCGCAGTTAAAGATGCGCAGGAAGCCCTTAATTTCGCAAAGAAAGTTAAATTTCCGGTCCTTCTCAAAGCCACAGCGGGTGGCGGTGGAAAAGGCATGAGGCGGGTCGATACCGAAGCCGAACTTCCGGCCGCTTTCGAAGGGGCTTCGCGCGAAGCCCTGAGTGCTTTCGGTGATGGCGCGATGTATGTCGAAAAATACATTCTCGAGCCCCATCATGTCGAGATTCAGGTTTTTGGAGATGGTAAAGGCAAGGCCGTGCATCTGGGCGAGCGCGAGTGCTCGATCCAACGTCGTCATCAAAAGGTGTGGGAAGAATCTCCTGCGCCAATTTTGGTTCAACATCCCGAGACCCGCAAAAAAATGTTCGAGTGCGCAGTCAAGATTGCAAGTTCGATCAATTATGCCGGTGCAGGTACCTTCGAGTTTATCGTCGACGGAGCAGGTGACTTCTATTTTCTCGAGATGAACACTCGCTTGCAGGTCGAGCATCCGGTTACCGAATGGATTACCGGAGTTGATCTCGTCGCGTGGCAATTGTTACTGGCTGCGGGCGAACTCAAGCTGCCCGCTCAAGAGGCAGTCGTCACTAACGGGGCTGCAATCGAAGTACGGGTTTACGCAGAAGATCCGCAAAACTTTTTGCCGGCTCCCGGAAAAATGGGACGGATTTCGCAGCCGAACGGACCCTTTTTACGCTGGGATTCATCCTATGATACGAGCGGCGAAGTCTCGATGTTTTATGATCCGATGATAGCGAAACTTTCGGTCTGGGGTAATTCGCGGCCCGAAGCGGTAGCCCGCATGCGGGTGGCACTTGATGAACTATCGATCGAGGCGCCAAAGAATTCGAGAGGCGAACCCAAAGGGTCGTTAAAGACCAACGTGGTTTTTTTGCAGCGGCTTGCACGCTGTAAAGATGTCATCGAGGGCAACACCACGACTGATCTTATTCCAAAAAATCCGTCATTGACGGCGGATGAAGTGACTCAAGATGCGGGTGATCAAGCATCGCTTGCGCTGGCCATTCTGAGATTTACCGAAGTGGCAGAGACTCAGGATTCGGGCGTAAGTACCGGGTCACATGAAGGGCTTTGGGCGCAAAAGGCTCGCCTGGAGGCAATCCGATGATCGAAGGTAAAGTAGGCGGTAAAAAATATATCTGGAAAACGACTCCGAAAGGTCTTTCGGGTGAAGCTGAAGTAGAGCTTCCATCGGGCGCGACCCAAAAAGTAAAATGGGTTCGAGATGCCCAAGGCATCTGGCTCGAAACCGAAACGGGTTATGTCGGCTATGATGTGCGCAAGACCCATAACGACGACGGCCAGGCACAATACGCGCTTCTCAAGCGAAAAACTGCGGGCCTGATTCAAGGACTCTCTTTTCTAAAAGCAGGCGAAGAAGTCGATCCGAACGCTGCCGCTCGAGTGAAAAAGGGTCTGAAGATCAAATCGCAAATGCCGGGTAAGATCATTCGTATTCTGGCCAAAGCCGGAGATGCGGTTAAAAAAGGTCAATCGTTAATGGTCATGGAAGCCATGAAAATGGAAAACGAGATCAAGGCAACCCAAGACGGAACGATTAAAGAGATTAAAGTCACCGAAGGTCAGGCAATCGAGACCGGTGCAGAGCTCATTCTTTTTGGCTGAGAACTAAAGTTATCCGCAAAGGGCATGGAATCTAGATGCGAATTCGATTATGATTCCTGCATGGCTCAAAAAACTACGAATTGTTACTGTGGCTCTGAATCCACCTACGCGCTTTGCTGCGGCCCGTTTCATGATGGAAAGGCTTTTCCGGAAACGGCAGAAAAGCTCATGCGATCTCGCTATTCGGCGTACGTCGCCGGCAAGATTGATTATATCGACAAGACCAATGACCCTGAATCACGCGAATCGTTTGATCGCGAGGCTGCCGAGACCTGGGCTAAAAAATCAGAATGGATTGGCCTCGAGATTATCGCCACTCGTGCAGGTTTAAAGGATGATTCTGAGGGTGAAGTCGAATTTACGGCGCACTATAAGGTGGATGGCAAAGAACTCAGTCATCATGAAGTCAGCTTGTTCTCTCGTGGAAAAAAAGATGGCCACTGGTACTACATGGACGGCAAAGATGTGCGCGAGCCTGAGCGCAGAGTGGGGCCAAAAATCGGAAGAAACGACCCTTGTTCTTGTGGAAGCGGCAAAAAATTTAAGAAATGCTGTGCGGCCTGAACCAAAAAAAATAGCGTTCGTAGCAGTTGTGGTTGTTTGAGCCTGCGCACTGATGACAGACCCAGCGCTTGCAGGTTTCGCATTGATCGTTGGTAGGCTCTCGTTTGCAGAAGTAGCAGATTTGGCTCATGCCCCATCCTATCACGGACTACAACGCTTTTCAGGGATATTAAATCAAAACTATTTACTCTTCTGGTTTACTAAAGTATTCATGGACGAAACTGTTTTTCTCGTGTAAATTTCTTCACTTGTGAAAACACTTACACCTACATTTGAACAGTTTGATTTTAGTCCCGAAATTCTCAAAGCCATTAAGGAAATGGGGTTTGAGACCCCGACGCCGATTCAGCTCGAAACTTTACCGATCCTTCTCAAGAAACCTACAGACTTTCTTGGCTTGGCAGCAACCGGTACCGGTAAAACGGCAGCGTTCGGTATTCCACTTCTCGAAGGTCTCGACCAAAAAGCGAAAGGCGTGCAAGCGCTGATTCTTTGTCCGACCCGAGAACTTGCAAAACAAACGAGTGAGCAAATCAATTTACTCGCGCGCCATTTAAAAACCAAAGCGATCGCTATTTACGGTGGTTCTGATTACGGCGGACAGCTTCGCGCACTTAAAGAAGGCGTTGCAATCGTCGTAGGAACTCCGGGCCGAATTATCGACCATCTGGAGCGCAAGACCCTGAACCTCAATCACCTGAATGTCGTCGTTCTCGATGAAGCAGACGAAATGATTTCGATGGGCTTCAAGGAAGAAATCGAATTCATCCTTCAACAAGTTTCTCAAAAGCATAAGCACCAGACCTGGTTGTTCTCTGCAACTATGAGCCGCGAAATCCGCAAGATTTCGGATACTTTTTTGACGGATCCTGAGCAAATTCAAATCAACAAGTCTGAAAAAGTAGCTCATTCAGTAAAACAGTTTTTCTATCAACTCAGCGAGTATGAAAAACCGGAAGTTATTTGCCGGGTGATCGATCAAGTTCCTGGATTCTACGGCCTGATTTTCTGTCAGACCAAAGCTCTGGTTACTGACTTGACTGCAAATCTTAAGAACAGCGGCTACAAGGTCGATTGTTTGCATGGTGATATGGAACAAAACGCCCGTGAACGCACCATGAAGGCGTTTAAGGCGAAACAAGTCAATATCGTTGTTTGTACCGATGTCGCTTCACGCGGTATCGATGTAAAAGATCTGACCCACGTCATTAACTATTCATTGCCGCGCGAACTCGATCTTTATATTCACCGAATTGGTCGTACCGGTCGTGGTGGTAAAGAAGGAATTGCGCTCAGTCTGGTTACTCCGAGTCATATCGGTTTGGTTAAACGCATCGAAAGCGTTACTCAGAGCAAAATGACCAAGATTCCTGTGCCTGAAGAAAAAGATGTTCTTCAAATCAAGATCGCTCGTTCTACAGAAGAGTTTACTGCATTGCCGGTAGGCGCTGATACTGCGGTAGATCTGATCAAAGGGCTCGTGCTGAAGACCGAATGGGCGGATGCAATCGAGAACATGAGTAAAGAAGAAATCGTTGCTCGCTTTCTCGTCAAGAACCTGAAGTTTTCGATCAAGCCAGAGCGCGCAAAAGAAGTTCAAACCGTCGCTACCGGACGTTCATTTTTAGGTGGCGAGCGTCGTGATCGTGATCATAAAGGTCGCAGCGATCATAAGGATCATAAAGGTGGCCGCAGGGAATTTAAAGAATACCGCGGCAAAAAAGACCATAAAGAGCACGGAAAAGACCACAAAGCTGGTGGCTTTCACGCTAAGTCTTCGTTCAAGCCAAGCACTCGCGCTTAGTAGCTTAGAGCGAACAGTTTGTAGCATTCGGAAAGTCCAGTTTACACTGAATGGCTTCGCGCACCGGTGCGGTCATAAATTCGCGAATCCGTTCTGAATCGACCGAGTGGGCTTCCGTGGATAATCTTTTTTCAATTTCCTGAAGGTCGGAAGTCTTCTTCTCGGTATTCTTCACAGGGCAAAAAGAGACAACTCTCGAAACCATTTTCAAACGACGGTCTTCGAGAGAAGGATAGCGGTTAATGTAGCTTGCGAACACCTGGGAGGCGAGCCAATCCGCGGTACGTTCTTCGGAGTCTTCAGCATATCCCCCGAGCACCATCATTTGATTGTCTGCATATTTTCCCAAAGCAGGAATGATCTGAGAATAAAGGCGGGTCAGGAGTGTGCGCGTGGATTTTGCCGCCAGCGAAAATCGCTCGGGATTGCTTTTCGCGCCTTGGGTGCAGAGGTATTCGAGATCGAAAATGAGAGATCCAGTATCCGATGTGCTTCCGAGTGAAAAATAATCCCAAGGATCGGGACGGGTATAGGCCCAGATTCTATGAAAACGATAATTGACGTAAGGTTCTCCGGAATCTTCATGTCCTTGAGGTTGCAGTAAAACTGACAAATCCTTACGCGTAGAAAGGTCGTCGAGTGTCTGGCCAGCAGTCACATAACCCCAAAGATCGCGAATGTCTTTAGGGGGGTTCTGGCTTGAGTTCGCTTTTCCGATATTGCAAGCAACTTCGAACCTTTTCAAAGAGCGGTGAGACTCGGGCGATTTTTGCGACTTCGTGATTCCAGTTTTTCTTAAGCGCTAGCCACTCCTTCGGGCAGGCCGGTTCCGTTACATTTTCTGGATCGCGCTCAAACAGTTTTTGATTCAGATCACGCAGGGTTTTCCAGAGGTGGAGCTTTTGTTCGGCAAGCACAAACTCCCGCAGGGTTCCGAGTCCATGCGAAAGTTCATGAAAAATGGTAAATTCATTGAGATCGCCAAAAAAATATCCGGCACAGATGTTCACACGATTTGCATACGAATTGTAATAAGAGTTGTCTTCGTCTTCGAGGCAAGACACGTGATCCGGATCGATAATTTTATAATCCCATGGGGCAATCAGCGGAATCGAGTCAATACGAACGTGGGCAATCATGCGTTCTTTTGCATTTGGAATGTGGTGATCGATCCAATTCAGGTAAAATTTCTTCAGTTCTTCAAAAAGGGTTCGGGCCTGCAGCCAGCGCGGATCGGTTTCCCAAATGGCGCGATATACATCAGAATAAACTTGCAGTCTGATCCGGCATTTTTCGTAATAAAGTTTTGAAGGAAGATCCTTGATCTCTTTTGCGTTCGGAAATCGTTTTAGAAAAACCTGATCGATAGCCGTAGAAATGATTTTATCAAGCAGGTTGTGCAGTTCTGCCTGACTTTGTTTTACAGAGGTATCCTTTTCGAGGTTCCAGTCCGCTTTCTTGGTATTCGCATTGATATCGATGAAATTTCTGATTTTCTGAATGACATCGGTTCGTTTAAATTCTGCTTGCACCTCTAACGGCATGAGCGCTTGATGAAGAATGACGTTTTCAAGCATTCCGATCGACGCATCCGAATAGTTGAATTCGGAAACGCCCAAGCGAACATGCCTGACTTCATGATCGCTGAATTCGAGATCGGCACGTTTCTTATGGTCTTGAAACTCCGTGCATTTCTGATCAACCCATTCCTGACAACCGATTTGAGCGGGCGCAGGAGCGGTTTCGCCAAAAGCATGAGGAAGAAGAAGCAGAAGTGCAATGATCATCAAATTTTATTCCCACTCGATAGTGGCAGGGGGCTTAGAAGTAATATCATACACGATACGGTTCACGCCGCGAACTTCATTGCAGATCCGGGTAGAAACTCGTCCCAAAAATTCGAGCGAGAAGTGGTAAAAGTCGGCGGTCATGCCATCCTGACTCGTTACCGCTCGAAGCGCGATTACCTGAGAATGGGTTCTTCCGTCTCCTTGAACGCCCACGGTATTGACGGGCAGGAGAATGGCCATGGCTTGCCAGATTTTATCGTAGAGGCCTTCTTCGCGAAGCATCGAAATGAAGATCTCGTCTGCTTCCTGAAGCTTTTTGACTTTCTCGCGAGTGATATCGCCGAGGATGCGAACGGCGAGGCCAGGTCCTGGAAAGGGGTGACGTTTAATGAAGGTTTCAGGAACTCCTAGTTTTCGGCCAATTTCGCGGACTTCATCTTTGAACAAGTCACGGAACGGTTCGATGAGTTTGAAGTTCATGTCCTTTGGAAGTCCGCCCACATTATGGTGGGTTTTGATCGTATGAGACAATTGGGGTGCACCGGCAGTACCGCCGGATGGCGCCGGAGAACTCTCGATGACGTCAGGATAAAGAGTGCCTTGCACTAAAAATCCAGGGCGTTTTCCGAGTTTGCTCTCGAGGCCCTTGGCACTTTCATCAAAAATGGCAATGAATTCGCCCCCAATGATTTTTCGCTTCTTCTCTGGGTCAGAGACGCCTTCAAGCTTACTCAAGAAACGCTCTTCGGCATTTACGCGAGTTACCGGCAAATGAAGCTCATCGGTAAACATTTTCATCACACGGTCACCTTCAAGGTGGCGCATCATTCCGGTATCTACAAAAATGCAGTGAAGGCGATCGCCCAGTGCCCGGTGCACCAACGTGGCAGCGACGGTCGAGTCGACTCCGCCCGAAAGTGCACAAATGACCTGCCCATCGGCAGGAACTTCGGATTTGATCTTTTCGATGTGGCTCGTAATGATGTCGTCGATTTTCCAGTCGGCGGTCAGTTTGGATACTCCGGCGATGAAGTTCTTTAGAATGTCAGTGCCACGTTCGGTATGAGCCACTTCCGGATGAAACTGAATCCCCATCCAAGGAAGGGTGGTATGGGCCATCGAAGCGACGGCACCTGCGGTACTTTTACCGATGAGTTCAAAACCATTTGGTAGCTGGTCGGTTTCATCTCCATGAGACATCCAGGCTTGAAAAGAGGTGATTCCTGAAAAAAGCGGATGCGATTTTACAATTTGAACGCCCATGCGGCCATATTCTTTGCGATCGGCGGGATGAACTTTTCCACCGAATTCCTGAACCATGAGTTGCATGCCATAGCACACACCCAGGGTAGGAATCTTGCTGGTCTCGAGCCATTTCCAAAATCCAGCCACCGGATGGGGACTGTCTTTTTCGTAAACGCTCGAAGGTCCACCTGAAAGGATGATCGCTTTCGGCGCGAAATCCTGAATGCGTTCGAGTGGCGTGGTACCGGGTAAGATAAAAGAATAATAACCCAGTTCACGAATTCTTCGTGCAATGAGTTGGGTAAACTGCGAGCCAAAATCCAGAATGAGTATCTTATTCACGAGTTAGTCCTGTAGTTTGGAGATTCCTTGGTAATTACCACGTCATGGGGGTGTGATTCGGCCAGACCGGAGTTTGTAATCCTGACGAAGCGATGTTTCTTCCACAAATCGGTAATAGATTCGGCGCCGACATAGCCCATTCCGGAACGAAGGCCGCCGATCATTTGGTGAATGTTAAAAGACAGGCTTCCGCGATAAGGAACGCGACCCTCGATTCCTTCCGGAACGAGTTTGCCGACTTCATCGACATTCGATTGAAAATAACGGTCTTTTGAGCCTTGAGCCTGAGACATGGCGCCTAAGCTTCCCATTCCTCGGTACATTTTAAAGGAGCGACCTTGATAGTGCAGGACTTCGCCCGGTGATTCGTCGGTTCCGGCAAAGAGTGATCCGATCATGACGGCACTCGCACCGGCAGCAAGTGCCTTGGTGATGTCGCCCGAGTGCTTAATTCCACCGTCGGCGATGACCGAAACATTTCGGGTTTTTGCGGCAGCCGCACATTGAGAAATGGCGTAAAGCTGTGGAACTCCCACCCCTGCGACCACGCGGGTGGTGCAGATCGAGCCTGGTCCGATTCCGACTTTTACCGCATCGGCTCCTGCTTCAATAAGTGCCAGGGTGCCTTCGCCGGTGGCAACGTTTCCACCGATGATTTCGACTTTTTTACCGTAACGTTTTCTAAAATTTGCTACTGCTTCGAGAACGCCGCGAGAATGACCGTGAGCAGAATCGACACAGAGAATATCGACACCCGCTTCGACCAAAAGATCGGAGCGTTTCAGCCCGTCTTCGCCGACACCGGTTGCAGCACCTACTTGCAAGCGACCGAATTTGTCTTTGCTGGCAGTCGGGTGGGCCTTTTGTTTCTTGATGTCTTTGATCGTGATGAGACCGCGCAAGCAGCCGTACTTGTCGACGACCGGAAGTTTTTCGATTCGGTGAGTGCGAAGAATTTTCTTAGCTTCTTCGAGAGTCGTTCCTTCGGGTGCGGTGATGAGTGGAGCCGGAGTCATTCGTGATTTAACAGAAACCGAGAAATCATCTTCAAAGCGAAGATCGCGATTCGTTAGAATTCCGATCAATTTACGGCCTTGTTCGCTTTGAACAGTGACAGGAACACCCGAAATTTTAAAGGTGCTCATCAGCTCGTTCGCGCGGGCAATCGGAGCATCTGGATCGATCGTAATCGGATCGAGAATCATTCCCCATTCGCTCTTCTTCACTTTTTCGACTTCGAACGCTTGCTCTTGTGGAGTGAGATTTTTATGAATGATGCCGAGGCCGCCTTCTTGTGCCATGATGATGGCCGCTTTGCTTTCGGTGACCGTATCCATTGCGGCAGAAAGCAGTGGAATTTGAAGCGAGATATTCGGGGTGAATTGAATCTGGGTTGAAACCGTGTGAGGCAATACTTCTGAATAGCCGGGAATGAGTAGGACGTCGTCAAACGTGAGAGCTTCGACCGGCTGTCCTGCCGTCGTTTGGGATAAGTTCATGGGGGTTGGCTCCTTTTGAGGATGCTAGCATAAAATCTTTAAAAATGGTAGATCAAAACGCTACACTTAAAAGGTCGGGCCCACCTTTTTGTTTAGCAGCGGGTCATTGGCGAAATGATCGGAAGAGTTTTTTTAAATAATTTTAGTTGAAGAAATGTCAGTGGGGCTGTAATTATTTGACTTTTTTAATCAACTTACATTAAAGTACGCTGATGCGCTTGTTCGTGCTGATTTTCATCGCTCTGAATTCTGCGCCTGCTTCTGCAGGCGTGATGAAAATCGTAGAAAATTTTTTCGCTGGGTTTAAGAAATCATGCAGCGTGTTGGCGAAGCGGCAACTGGTTACGCAAGAGTTTAGTTTAAAACTTGCTTACGGTAAGCAACCGAGTCAGGCACAGTGGCAGTGGCTCCTGGATGAAACGTCAATTCTAACGGGAGAACTTGATCTCGCAAATTTAGCCCAAAAACAAATTCCCGTTCTTATTTACGACTATGATCTTACTCGAAATTACCTGAAGGGTAATTCCAAATATAGAATGATTGGAGATGTGATTTATCGCTTTCATAGCACCCAGCCAACTATTCTAGAGAAAATATCGAAACACACGGCTGTTGATCTCGAATTGCTGACCGCCGCTAACTTAGAACACGCGCCACATGAAGCTTATCAGCTATCTGCGGATACTAAAAATGGGCGATTCTTTGGATCGATTCACCATGGAAATGCAGATCGGCTTTCAGTAGATTCAATTGGTCTCGAAAATGAGGTGATGCAAATTCTATCTTCCAAAGGCCTAGCACGCGATTCGCTGACGGGGTGGGGGGTGAATCACGTACACCCTGTTTCTTCGATGCTCTTCATGGGTTTACAGGAAGTTTCAACAGACCTCTCGACACCTGATATTGATTTTGGGTTAGAAGTTTCAACGGAAGTCTTCCCGGGAGTCTCATTTACCATTCAGGCCACCACACCGGGCGAAAGCTACAGCGTTGAGATGATGGATGGCAAGGTCGTTGACCGAACGGCATTGCCACCGCCGCGAGGACCTTGATCATCGTTTTTCGTAGGGATAGTAGGTGAGCGTTCTTCCCGCAACCGGAATACTAAATACACCGTTTGCATCCAGATCCGGATAGGCAGGCGTGATCGAACCACTTGCGCGCCCGCCATTCAGGGCCGCGGTCGCTTTCGTCCACTGAATGCGAAATTCTGTGATGACTTCTCGGCGCACCGGATCTGGAGTGTGGTCGCTGACAATGGTCTGGATGATGTGATGCGAATATTCGTTCACACGCGACGAGCCGGTTTTGTTCAATTGAATTTCTGTATTCTTGATCGCGAGTTTTAAAATTTCCTCGCGAATTTCTTCTGGAGGAGAGCCTGTGGAATAACCGAGAACCAGATAAGCATTCGGAAAAAGTTTCTTCCAACGGCGCGGGCCATTGAACGGCTCTTCAGGATCCCAAAGCGAGCGGGTTGGAAAAACCCGATTCAAGTAAGCACGTTTACAAAGATTAGGCCCTTCAGGATCTTTGCAGTCTTCTCTATTCGCAAATAAGGTAAAATCGTGCTCATCGTCATAGAGTCTGTTTCGATATCCTTTGAGAGTCCATTCATCGCCGCCAGTACCAATGAGTTGGCTTTTGATCTGATCTGATCCGTAGGTATACTTTTCAAAGATTTCGGCAGGACTGAGGTATTCACCGTGAGGCCCGTGAGGCTGCAGGTTGGTCATGCTATGGCAACCGCCCAAAATGGCGAGTTTGACGTGGTCAAAAACGAGCTTGGCTGCAGGATGTCGCTTGGGCATTTCTGAGAGGGTTTCTGCGTAGAGAAATACTTTCTCGTTGGGTGACATCCAGCCCAGGCTATTGGCAAAGTGTCCGCCAATCAAAAAAATGTCCGGGAGCTTGTTCTGAAGCACCAATCCCAAGTACCAGGAAGCATCTTGAAAATAATTGATATCCGGAGCTGGGCCCGGTTCCTCGCCTTCCTTCGGCAAGTGATGACCGACGTTCCAATCGAAGGTGCTGACGCCAAACGGATTGGGATGCTGTTCGGGATTGACCGGCGCATGGGTGATCTGAAGAGCGAAGGGCTCGAATTGGGCACGCATCAGTTTGATCATGGGCGGTCGATGATTGATCGGTACCCATAACATATTGAAATTTTCATTCTGACTGGCTTGCGAAGTAGGGGTGAGGAGGAGAATCGACAGAAGGAAGGTCCAATTCATCCGGCAGGTATAATGGATTTCTATTTCTTAAACAATCAGTATTAAAAATCAAGTATTGAAGCAAAATAATTGCACGCGCAAACATTGAGAAAATTGCCTGATTCGTTTACTCTCTTACCAGAATGAAAAAAGAACCGAAAACCCACTTTGTTACCCGTTCAGGGATTACCGTTAAAGAAACTTATCAAGCTACGGATCTGCCGGAAAACTTCAAGGAACAATTGGGACAACCTGCGGAATTTCCGTTTACGCGCGGTGTGCAAAAGAACATGTACCGCGGACGTCTGTGGACGATGCGCCAGTACGCAGGTTTCGGAACCGCAGAAGAATCCAATCAACGTTATCAATACCTTCTCTCGCAAGGAACGATGGGGCTCTCAGTCGCATTCGATCTTCCTACTCAGTTGGGATATGATCCGGATCATGCCCGCTCGAAAGGCGAAGTAGGAAAAGTAGGCGTTTCAATTTCTAACATGGAAGACATGCGAACGCTCTTCAAGGGAATTCCGCTCGGAAAAGTCTCTACGTCGATGACTATCAATGCCACCGCTCCGATTCTGCTTTCGCTTTATGTGGCCGCAGCAGAAGAACAAGGTGTAAAACGCGATGAGCTGAGGGGCACGGTTCAAAATGATGTGCTGAAGGAATACATCGCGCGCGGAAATTATATTTATCCGCCCAAGGGCGCACTTCGAATCATTACCGACATGTTTGACTGGTGTTCGAAGAATACGCCTAAATGGAACCCCATCAGTATTTCTGGTTACCACATCCGCGAAGCAGGTTCGACCGCAGTGCAAGAGCTTGCATTTACGTTTGCCGACGCCATCGCCTACGTCGAAGCCGCCACCAAAGCAGGGCTCGACATCGATGCGTTTGCAGGCCAACTCAGTTTCTTCTTCAACGTGCATAATGATTTTTTCGAAGAAATTGCAAAATTTCGTGCGGCCCGCAGAATCTGGGCGAAACTCGTCCGCGATCGATTCGGATCAAAAGATCCGAGATCACAGATGTTGCGTTTTCACTCGCAAACAGCGGGATCAACCCTAACGGCCCAGCAGCCTGAGAATAATGTGGTAAGAGTTGCCATTCAGGCCATGGCATCGGTGTTGGGCGGAACGCAGTCGCTTCATACCAACTCGATGGATGAGGCCCTCGCCCTTCCGACAGAAGCCTCTGCCAGACTCGCACTGCGAACTCAACAAGTGATTGCTTCTGAAACCAATGTCACCCAAACCGTCGATCCGCTCGCAGGCAGTTTTTTTATCGAGAACCTGACAGCCGAGATCGAAGCCGGAACCTGGAAGTACCTCGAAGAAATTGAACGCCGCGGTGGAACGGTTCAGTGTATTGAGAATGGATTCATTCAGTCCGAAATTCTGAATTCTGCATATTCTGATCAGAGAAAAATTGACTCAGGTGAGCTGCAGATCGTGGGCGTAAACTGTTATCAGGACGCAGGAACAGATAAAAAAGTAGAGCTGATGAAAATGAGTCCCGGACTAGAGGCTCAAGCGGTTGAACGCGTCAGAGCTTATCGCGCAAAGCGCTCGGATGGTGCGGCGAAAGACGCCCTTCGTGCCTTGCAAGACGGCGCAAAGGGTAATGCTAATTTGATGGGATTGATTTACAATAGTGTCAAAAGTGAATGCACGCTCGGCGAAATCGCAGATGAGTTGCGCAAAGTATACGGCGAATATCAGGAGTACTCAGGATTTTAATATGCCAAGAAAACCGTTTTATTCTGAAGGAATCCGATTTGAATGCCAGGGGTCTGGCAAATGTTGCACCTCCCGCGGCACCTATGGCTTTGTTTATCTGACTGAGCAGGACCGGAATCGTTTTGCCAAATTTTTTAATCTCACTGTAGATGAGTTTATTACGAAACACTGCAATACCAAAAATGGTTGGGTGTTTTTGAAAGACGATCCATCAAAGAACGGGGATTGCGTTTATCTCGAAGGCAATCGTTGCACTACGTATGAAGCCCGTCCGGAGCAGTGTCGGACCTGGCCTTTTTGGCCAGAGAATATGAACCCAAAAACCTGGAGCAAGGATATCGAAGGGTATTGTCCTGGTGTGGGAAAAGGAAAGCTTCACACGTACGAAGAAATCAAGGCGATTCTGGGCGTGCAAGAGGATACAGATGAGAGTTAGCTTCTATCGAGTATGGATCACCGGTTTGGTGCTGATCTCGAG
>CAIKYX010000215.1 GCA_903831745.1 Oligoflexia bacterium | reverse complement strand
TGCCCCTAAACCAGTGGTTGCGAAGCCACAAACGTTTACAAGCTAAGTGAAGCGTTTATTTGATCAGGAAACCGAGGTGGCTCAGGTACTTTCATTCGAAAATATCAACCCACTTTTGGCCAAGCAACTCACAGAAATGGAGCATCAAGTAGGCCAATTAGCGCAAATGAGATTCGATATCGCAGAAGAGCGTCGTTTGATGCGAATCGAAGCAGCCTTAATCAAGGAAATCGCCACTCATTCTTCAACTCAGCACGAGCAGGAAAAAATAAAGGCTTAAGCCCTGCTTATTTTTTGCGGGGAAGAAAGTCGCTATGAACTGCGATAAAACGCTTAATAGCAGTGTTTGCGATCTCTGCATCACTGAACTTACTGTATTCCGCCATCTTTTTAAGAGTTTCAGCGACTTCTTTTTCGAGCTGAAGGGTAACCGTCAGGGTCGGGCCTTTAAGTGGAAAATCTTCTTTCATAATGGGTCAGATTTTACGAAGAATTGGCCCTTCGGTCAATGGAGATCTCGGATCGCCCCCATCTCTGCTATATTTCGACTGAGAAACACCTGATTCAGCGGGGTTAAGACAGAGGCATAAGCCCCAACCTCGTGAATCCGCCTTTGAAACACGAGCTTGAACTTTACCTTGGCCTGCCCTTGTTCGCTCATCCAGCCAGCACTCTGTAATTCCGAATTTAAGGCTTTAATGCCTAATTGGGCCTGGGCATCCTGAAGTCCGATTTTACGATCGAAATAAGGAACCGTGACCACACGCGTCCGCACCTGATTCGGACCTTCGGCATACAGAGTGGTTGGGCGATGGTCCATATCCATCTGCGCATGAGTCGCAACCCCGACGATCTGATAACTGCCATTCGGAGCATGAGCCAATGCCGGACTACCCGAATCGCCAGCCTGAAACATCGCGGATTTACGATCCTCAATTTTCATCTTCAAGCGGAATTTCTGATCAAGAAGCGTTTCTCCCGGTTTAATCGTAAAGTTCCAAAAGGCTTCGCGGTTAGCCTCGACGATCAATTCTTCTTCGGCGCCTATTTGCATTTGATCATTAATCTTCTTTTCATTCCGCGACTTCGGATGGTTCGAATCCTGAAAATAATTAACAGTAGGCACATTGGTGCCCACTCTCAGAATGTCCTCTTCGTGCGGGGTAAACCAATCAATTCTGCCATAGCCTGCCATCAGAATTTCATTGATGAAATCAGCACGGGCTTGCACCGCAATCTCGATCGGTTTTAATTTCTCGAGCAAATTCGGGTCGGTTTCGCCTTTGGGTTTTACCAAGAACAATGCAATATCGGTATTTTTTGCAGAAATCGTCTCTTTTTCTTGAATTCTAGCATCGACCACTTCGTAATCAAAATCCCGAAGTTGAATAGTGTCTCCGGGCTTGATGTTTTGCTGATCCGTTTTCTCATTCATAGCACAGTGCCGGGCGGTCAGAAGAAGATTCTTGGCGACCAGGCTAGCGGTGCAGCGTCCGGTGGTAAAAGACAACGGAAGAACGCTGTCCAACAGAGCCTTGTGTTCATCCAGGAGCGAAGGCCTATCGCCCTCCATTGGATCACCCAAGGCTGGAATCACCGAACCTGCCGAAGTACTTACTGCAAAACCGATCATCATCAGAAGACCAAATCGCATACGTCGGGGATGATATCACCGGTTTTCATTTAATCAATATTTATTATTTAATAAGTAAATTAAAACTACTGACCTGGGCAAAAACGCAAAAACCGACTAATTTTTAGACACTTTTTTTAAAACTGTACAGGCTCTAGACACTGTCTCGAACCTATTCCACCTCAGGCTGGCCCCTTCTTTGCACTATTAAGCAGGAAGAGAAGATTCGTGTTTTTAAGGAGCAAGAGATTATGATTCGTATGAAGAAAGCCACGGCCATTTGGGTATCAGTGATTCCACTCACGTTAATGTGTTCGACAGTGTTTGCACAAACCACTGGCACAGGCGTAGACACGGGCACCGGGGTTTCTACCTCGACTGCAGAGAAGTACGACATCGAGAGTGCAGACGCAGCACTGCTCGCGAAGAGAAAGATTAAACTCGTTCAAGGAAAAGATTCGACCACAGTCAGCTTCGAAGGAAAAGTTCCTGCAAACTGTAAAATCAAAGGAGTCATCTACCGCTCACCACCCAGTATCGAGATTGATGACGAAACCAACTTTAAGAGCATCGACGATGTGGTCGATCACTCGGCCCAAGTCACAGGCACCCTGAACTACTATCCTACAAAGGAATTTCCGACGCTTAAGGAATGCCTCGACCAAAGCGGTGTTGCCATGGTTTCACTCTCTGGTCTAGAAGGCTGTAAAGAAACATCTCTTCTGAAAACACTCTCTACCGGAACGGGTAAAGAAGTCGAGCCTGCACTGATCGGAATTGTATCAGGTGAAGACGAGAAATTAAAAATCACGGCAAAGAAAAGCAAGGGTGAGTATGACTTCACCGATTTGATCACTACGAAGTCGTTCAAATCAGCAATGAAAGTTTTCGGATCTTGCGCAACCTGCAAGTCTCCAGAAAATATCGCGAAGATGAGTCTCGTACCTGCCTTCCGCCACGGCATGGAAGAGAACATCGCGGATATCGCAGCCGATGTCGAAAAAACCCAGTCTCCAAAAATTCTAAATGGCTATGTTGATGATTTGAATTCGATCGCGGCCCTGATTAAAGGATACAATGCCAGTGACGAAGTCAAAGACGATCTTACCCGACAAGTGTATCGCGAGATCGGCCATGTCATCGACAAGCTCAATGATGCTCAAGCCAACCTTCCTACTGCAAACGCGGAAGAACGCCACAAGCAAGAACTGACCATCTTAGGAGGCATTTCGACTGCCTATGACTCGCGCAAAGATCTTGATTTCGCGAACAAAAAAGCCAGAGACATCGACCAAGAAGACGATGCGAACAAGGCTAAGCAATACGGACCCAAAGGAACCATGTTCTACAGTAATCTAAAAGCCTATGACCCTACCAGCCCAGTCATCGGTGATTTGATTGCTCCTGCGAAAGTACAAGCAGAACAGCGCCAATTAGCCCAGATGATGCTTACCTCTTGTAACGCCGCTGCCGCAAACCCAGCGTTCGCTCCTAGTTGCCAAGCTGCTCAGAACAAACTGAAAACTTATAACGCCAACATCGCGGCTCTTCAAACTGCTTACACCGGCGGATTGAACCCGAATGCGGCAGCCGGTACCAACCAAAATCTCCTTGCTCAGCTGCAGGCTGGTACTCAGGGCCAACAACAAGGTCCGATCGTAGGTAAGAATGGACTTCCTTCATTCTTTACTGCAAGCACCGACCCTAAACTTCTCAATCAGCCAATGACTCGCTCAAGCTCACTGGGACTTTTAGGAATGCAAACTTCTGAACCAGGAATTTCACCTACCCTTCAGTATAGCGCATTCAATGCGAGCACACTTTATGATGGAACACGGTTGGGAGCAAGACCAGGAGCTCCGATGCCAGCACTCAACCCACAAATGAATCCACAATTTGTTCCTTCTGCAAGTAATGCCTTGCCCGGATCAATGGTGAACATGTTTCCACAATTCTAAAATAAAAAAATATGATTCCAGCACGGGCCGACGGCTCAGCCGCACGGCCCGTGCCTTATAGAAAATAAAAAGGCGGAGTATTAAAATACTCTGCTTTTTTTATTTGACGATTCAATGAGTCACCGATATCCCTATTAGTAGAGACAACCGAGTTGGTTATACATCAGTAGAAAAAGGGGTATTAAATGTCAGCTACGAAGACAAAAGGAACAGTGAAATGGTTCAACGATGCCAAAGGCTACGGATTCATCCAAGCTGATGGTTCAAATGCCGATATTTTCGTGCATTACAGCGCAATTCAAGGCGATGGATTCAAGACTCTTTCAGAGGGTCAGCCAGTAGATTTTGAATTGGTTTCTGGACCAAAAGGACCACAAGCTTTCAACGTAATGAAAGCAGATAACTAGACAAGAATTCAGAGTGCATTGCACTTCGAAACGTCTAACCATAGATTCGAAAAGTAAAAAAGCCTGGTGAGAAATCGCCGGGCTTTTTAAATTTTAGCAGGCGGAGGGGCCACTTTAACACAAAAAAGAAGCGGCGCGTCTACGATTGCAGGAAGATAAAGTACCAAGTATCCCGCATCATCCGCCGCACAGAACTTAGTCGCAGGATCATCTGGATTCTGAAATACCGGGGCCGGATCGGCGGTCTTAAAAACGACGAGTTGTTGTTTGAAGTCATTTCCCAAAAATAAATATGCGGAAGCTACTGGATGTTGGGTGCTATCTAGAAAACGACTTCGCAGTGTTTCGGGCGTGTCTGGAGTAAAACAAAAAGTGCCTTGGGTCGAGGTCGCCCTGTATGAAACCGTAAGCGCATTCTGGCTTGCAGTGGCGCCACAGGCATAGGGTGCTCCGGTAACCTCAATCGATCCCGGAAGTCCGGCCTGATCACTGAAGACATAATTCTGATCCGCCTGCGAGGTTCCTACAAAAAACCAAGCAGCCAGCATGATTCCCAATCCTGTTCTCTTCATCCGAGCGGCACAGTACACCGAAAAGGGCGGAGATTAAATACCTTTGTATTATTTATTTAAAATCGATTTGAGAGTGGTAACCTGGCGGAATAATTCAGGACCATGGTAGGCGTGGTTACCGCTTTTCTTGCGGGCTTGAAAACCAGCGGTCGGATCCCACTCAAGCAAACTCTGATTGATCGATACTTGACCAAAATTTAAGTCATTCGCAATCTTGAGATTTCGTTCGGAATTTTCACCCCAAATCGAAGCACACAAACCGTTTTGCATTTCGGCCGTAATCGAAAGCAGCTCATCGTAATTCGAATAACGAACAATACTGATGTGCGGAGAGAGAATTTCTGTTTGTAACGACACGCTCTTCTTCATCTGTGTCGGGGTCAGGCTTTCAAAGGTCAAGAGCGTCGGCGTGACAAAGAAACCCTTTTCTGAAAGAGAAAGTGATTTTCCGCGCATTTGAATTTCGGCACCTTCACGCTCTGAAATTCCAACGAACTTCAGGTAGCGATCAGCCATGGCATCATCAATGACTGGCCCCATGTAACCATTTTCAGCAGGTCCACCAATCTTGATGCCTTTGGCGCGATCATGAAAATGTTTTAGAAACGCCTGATATTGAGCGTCGTGCACAAAAATTAAAGACCCACTTCTACAATGCTGACCAGTTGAAAGAAATGAATCCTGAATGATTTTTTCCATCCCCTCCTGTCCAGCAGAAGACTCGACCAAAAAATCTTCGCAAACAATCACAGGATTCTTTGCACCCAGGTATAAAAGGATGCGCTTTGAAGGCTGCGACAGCGTGTTTTGCTTTACCCGGATTCCATTTTCGAACGACCCTACAAAGATCACCGTGTTTACGGCTTCGTGGCAGGCGACCCGTCGCCCCACTTCTTTTTCGCCGATCAGCACACTGATGCCATGAGAAAACAGGCGGCGCTCAGCAATCAGGGTTTCAACCATTTTAAGAACCGAAAGGGTGGCTCGTTCAGAGGGCTTGATGATGACAGAGTTTCCTGCGAGCAGATTCAGTAAGGTAAATTGCAGCGTATAGAAAATCGGCCACACATAAGACCCGATCAGCGCGGTAGTTCCGCGCGGGTCCATTTCGGTTCCTTGAAACTCCTGAAATCCGCTCCACCATTTTTGAATTTGTTTGAATTCGAGTTCGACATCCGCGTCGGTACGCCCGAGTTCAGCTTGAAGTGTGGCAACAATATGCTCTTTTGCATTCCAGACCTGCTCGAAACCTTTCTTGATTTCGATCATCTTTTGATCACGAGTCAGAGCTTTCCAGGACTGGATGCCCTGAATCGAGCTGTCGATGGCTTGATCAATTTGCGCGTAGGAGTAAACACATCGAGCGAACGGATGATCTGCCCGAGCCGGAGATTTTACCAACCACTCTCCGGTCGCTTCTTTTGGTAACACTTGTGAACCAGAGATCAGACTTGAATACTGCGGAAGATTTCTATTTTTCACATCACCAGTATAACTGATCGCAGCATTTTTAAATATGGCAAAGAATTGACGGTCGAAAAAACCGAATTTACTCGGGATTTAACCGCAGACCGACATCATCAATTCTCGATAAGCATGAACGGCACTCTTCAGATCTTCCCAGAGTATCGCTTCATTCGGTCCCTTCGGAAGTGAAGCAATGCTTCCCGCTCCCAAAATAGTTACCGGAAACTTACCTTTATGAAACCAACCCGCATCCGAAAGATAATTCGAACTCTTGATCAATACCGGCTGAGTCGAACTGACTCCTGGAACCATGAATTCACGGGTCATCTGGAGATAAAATTTCTCGTATTTCTTAGAAATTCGCTGCACGGTCGACTTCCACTTCTCATCAATTTCTTTTGCCGTATGGTTTGGCAAAAAACGCATCTCGAAGTTTACCATGAGCTTGCCGACATTTTTTCGCTCAATCCTCGTCAATGCGCCGATATTCTGCGGAATTTCAAACCCAGGATCCTGCAGTGAATTCAGATCCTTGACGAAATTCTTCCACTCAAAATCGAGCTCGAGAAACATTTCAATGATCGGGTTCGGAATAAAACGCGTGCCACTTTCGAGAACGCCCAAATATTCAATTCTAAAGAACCTGCGTTTTTCGTCGTGATCGAGGCGGCCACGAAGAAACTGCCTGAAGTCCTCGAATTGAAACGCGGTTAAATAAACTTTTGCATAAGCCACGTCAGGATTGCACCCCGCAGCCCCTTTGACTTCGAGTTCAGACCACTGAAAATCAAAACCATTTCCGGCGGCGTCGAGAAGAATATCCATCAATAGATCAAATGCGCTGATCGCATTCGAAGGGTTAGAAAGATCGACACTCATTCCAAATGCAGTGATTTCGACACATCGATTGTAGCCTCTCGAATCTCGGTCTTTGCCCGCAGTATCCACTTCCATGGCATAAGTAACTTGTCCGGGTGCCTGCTTGCTCATCGCCATTTTGGTTGGCGCAAAATTAAATACTTCTTTTGGATTTACTGCGAGTGATTCGATGAGAAAACGCGAACCTGCCATACCGAAATTCGAGGCGCCTGTGCCCACCAGATAGAGCGGATTCTTATGCCGCTTCTCTAACAAATCGAGCGCACCATAGATGCGACACAAAAAATCGAGTTTTCCCTGAACCGCGCCCGCACCGATAATTCCAGAATCATTCACCACGGGTGCATGGGGATTTCCTTGGGTCGACGTCCATAGGTGTGGAAGATTGCCCGTCGTCGTATCGAGAGGATTTACAAAAAGCACCCCCCTTCTGGTAGAACGGTCGACCAGATTGTCGGAAGAAAAACCAATGAGATTGAATTGTCTTTTTGAAATGCGGTCGAGCGAATGACTGAACGGCTGAACCAGGGTTTTGAAACCAAAGTCATGCATCAGGGACTGAAGGTACAATTCCTGCTGGTGATACTATTGTACCGGAATATGGCGGAATGATAAAAATTTGTACACAACGAGGAACACTTGATGAATCGTTTTCGTCTCTTTTCGATAGATATCCCTTTGATAGTGCAGG
>CAIKYX010000214.1 GCA_903831745.1 Oligoflexia bacterium | reverse complement strand
GGCAGTCTTTATGCTCGTACCATCCTGTCAGCGCCGATTCGCGATTTTACCGGTGGCTTTAATGGTTGGAATCGTAAAGTCCTCGAAGGCATCGAGTTGTCGACTCTCGAGGCTGGCGGCTATTCTTTTCAAATCGAATTGAAGTATCGGGCCTTCAAAAAAGGATTTCGCTTCAAGGAATTTCCAATCATTTTCGAGGACCGACGGGTTGGAAAGTCAAAAATGAGCTCAAAGATCGTAATTGAGGCTTTGGGATTGGTCCTGAAACTCAGATTCAAATAGTGTCTCGATCAAATCCGCAACTTTTCAAAGAGCTTTCTCGAAAATACAAAACACCGAAAAAAACTAGGAATTTCTGCGCACGCTCAAATACAACCGCGAAAAAAACGGCGACACGATTCGCTCTGCGGCCGAAGCTTATCGTCTTAAAACGGCACACTGTCTCGAAGCCTGCTTGATTTCGGCCGCCATTGCCGAACATTTGGGCTATACTCCTCAAATTCTGAGCATGGATTCGAGTGACAATCTCAATCACGCATTATTTATATTCAAAGAAAAAACAGGGTGGGGCGCAATCGGTCGCTCTCGCTATCCGGGCTTGCATGGGCGCGAGCCCCGCTTCCGTTCGCTTCGTGATTTGGCCTGGAGTTACGTCGACACTTTTGTAGATGCAACGGGCGATCTGACCGGTTACTTGCCGGTACTCCTCGATCCGAGCGACACCGATTGGCGCTTTTCTAAGAAAAACATCTGGAAGCTCGAGAACTATTTTATCTATCAGAAGCACATTCCTTTGAAGGTAAACCGTAAGCGAACGCGGGCCTTGCGCGAGCGATTTCTGCGTGAGGGCGATATCATGACTGGCCCTTATTGGTGGTAACAATTATTTTTGTTTAAATTGTTATTGTTTAAAAAATAAATAGAGTTTTTTGCTCAGGTGATTTATCGTGTCATCCCATGAGGATGACTGAATTATTGGTTGGTTTTTTCGTGCTTTTTTTGAGTTTGAATGCGCGCGCGGATTTGCGCAAATACGGTGAACACGAAGTGCGGTTGATCCCGCTCGATTTTCTGGCAGCGATCGAAACTCCTCGTGATGACGAGACCTTCGATTACGTTTCGATTCATCAATACAGCACTGAAAATCTTTTTGCCAAACGCGAACCTTTTGCACCCGTTCCGATGATCGAATGGATTGATATTTTTAAGTGCGCGGTATCGGGCAAGTACATCCATTCTGTGGGGCCAAATCCGAATTACCCAAATGCGGTGTGCAAGCCGATGACTTCTGATGGGCCTATTCTGGCCAGCTACTTTGTGTCTCGCTTTGATGCTTTTTTTAAAAATAGCCCCAATATGTTCGCTGAACTGGGAAAAGGAACTCTTTATGCCACAGGTGCAGGCGTATCGGGAGCTGCAGCATTTTTGACAGGAATCTTTGCGGTTGTGTGCACTGGTGCAGGCGAACTTGAAGGGACTCTGATTTTCGGGAGTATTGCGAGCTCATGTGCTTCGGGCGCGGCCTATTGCGGGTATCAATCGGGACAGTCTTATTCAAATGTGCCTGATGCGTTTGTGTTTCATTATGGCAAGACGTCGCTCGACGAAGTGGTAGCAGCGGCTCTGCAAAAAAATGGACGCGTTCAGACGATCACGGTGGATAACCTCGAGTATTGGGCTGCGTACCATTCCCTTAAGAAATATTTGCGCGAGATCGAAAAGCCGGTACCGGTAGTCGAGCAGCCGTCCTTTCGACCTGCCTTTCGCTAAGGAATTGACGCTGAGTCAGCAGAGTCTTTAAATTAAATATATTTAAAAATAAAAGTCGCTCGTGATGTCGAATTCGGACTTTCGATTTGCATCTCCTTGAGAAGGTCTTTATCCTAATAGAATCTTGAGTTACTTGTGCAAAATTAGATATTTGGTGCTTCTTGCATGCGTCCTGAACCCGGGGGTCTCCTCGGCCGAAGTCGTCATCAAGAAGTCGTCTCATGCGGGGCACTTGCATACGCTCATTCTGGTCGATAAGAAAACCAACTTGTTGCACATCGCTCATTATGAACCCGATGACTCTTTTAAGATCCTGAAGACCTACCACACCACGACCGGCAAGGTAAAAGGCGATAAGGAAGAAGAGGGTGATCTGAAAACTCCCGAGGGAGTCTATCAGTTTACCAACAAACTTTTGCCTCCGCGCCTCGGTAAAATGTTCGGCGCCATGGCGTTCTACATCAATTATCCGAACGCGTATGATCAGATCGCGGGGCGCACCGGCTTTGATATCATGTTGCACGGTACTGATGAGCCTGATCGATTAAAAAAGGATTTCGACAGTCAAGGGTGCGTGGTCGTTCGTAATGAAGAGTTGGCCGAGCTCTCGAAGTCGATTCAGCTTCGGTTGACTCCCATTTTGATTTTTGATCATCTGACCCCTGAGTTTCAGAATGGCGGACGTGACGAAAAGCTTCACCGTTTTTTTGATTCGTGGATTCATGATTGGGAAAGTCGCGACATTGAGCGCTACATGAGCCATTACCACACTGATTTTGCATCACCGATCAAGGGCAAAAACTTCGATCGCAGCCAATGGCGCAATTACAAGAATGTACTGACCAAGGCGTATTCGAAGATTCAGGTAAATGCCAGTGATCCATTTTTCTTTCGTCATGAGAAGTACACCATGATGATGTTTACACAGGATTATTACTCGGAACGAAAAGGCGGGGGGCACGGCCTGGTTTCGAGGGGTACTAAAATTCTTTACATAGCTGAAGAGGGCGGCGAACCGAAGATTATCTCGGAAAACTTTTCAGAAATGGTGTGGTAATGAGGAAGATTGAAACTGATTTTTTGGTGATCGGCGCGGGATTGATTGGAAGCGGTGTTGCCATGGGATTGGCTCGACAACAGGTCGATCGCGCCATCGTAGTCGATCTCGATCTCGCAGGCGAATGGAGCAGTAGCGAGCTCAATGCTGGCGGAGTGCGGGCGACCTGGTCGCAAAAAGTAAATCTCCTGACTTCAAAATTTTCGATTGAATATTTTATGCAGCATGCAGAAGCGGTCGGCTATCGGGATTGCGGTTATCTCTGGTTGCATCGGCCCGAAACCTGGACCGGAGCGCTGAAAGCACGCGAAATGCATGTAGCGCACGGGTGGGATGTTGACGTGCTCGATGTCGCCGGGCTGAAGAACAAGGTGCCGTTTATCGATAAGACCGATGATCTGGTCGGCGGTCTCTTTGGCAAGAAGGACGGTTTGGTAAATCCCAATCGCTTAAAAGAGCACTTTCGAGAAATCGCCGTCGCAAAAGGTGTGCAACTGATGGACGGTGTCTGGGTAACTGGGGCAACGGCTCCGGGAACGCATTCTGATGCCTGGACGATCCGCGCATTTCAATTTTCGGGACTTCTCTCGTCCGAACATAAAAAACGGATCCTTTCAGAAAATCCCGAACAACTCGGTAGCGAGTCAGGCGAATGGCTCGAGATCAAATGCAAGAATCTCGTCAACTGTGCGGGAGCCTGGGCTCCTCATATTGCGAAGCTTGCAGGATATGCCTGTCCGTCTGTGCCCGTTCGTCGGCAAATCTCGCTCTTTCATGCGCGCGATGTGGATTTGAATCAATACGGCATGATTGTCGATCCGAGTGGGGTTTATTTTCATCCTGAATCGATTTATGGTCTGAGCGGTTTTGCCACTCCCGGAGAAGTCGAAGGTTATAATTTTCAGTATGATGCCGAGCGCTTTTTCGAGGAGCAGATCTGGGCGCCCCTTCATGAGCGAGCAACCGTATTTGAGAGTTTGAAGCATGTCAGCGGTTGGGCAGGGCTTTATGAAAACTCGCCCGATCATCATGCGATCATTGGTGCGGTCGATGGGCAAAAGAATTTGTTTGAAGCCCATTCGTTTTCTGGACACGGTGCCATGCAAAGTTACGGAGTCGGGGTGGCTTTATCGGAGTTGATGGTAAAAGGTCGCTATGAAAGTCTCGATTTGAATGAGCTTTCGGGCGCGCGGTTTGCAAATGGTCGGACGATTCCCGGCGAAACCTGGGTGATTTAGTGAAAGACTCGAGCGCACTTCCGCACGTCTCGGCATTGCTCGAACAAGCGGCCAATATCAAGATTGGTTCAGGAAGTGCGGCTGCTTGGGGCAAGATTGGGCAAAACTCGTTTTCAGAAGTTTATGTCGGCAAAACGGGGCACTTGCCTTTTTCTGATCCGATTACGCCCGCGACTCGCTTTGATCTCGCGTCGTTGACTAAAGTGCTGGCGATGACGTCATTCTATATGGTGCTTTTTGAAAAGGGCATGATCGAGCTGGATGCGCCGCTCGAAAAATACTTGCCGCAAGAAGTGACCGAAAACCCCGATCTGAGAACCATCACTATTGCCCAATTGTTGTCGCACACCTCAGGTCTGCCTGCGCATCGCCCTTTCTTCGAAGAGATGAAACTTAGGTTTGGTGTCAATCTGCCGTTTGTTTCGATCGCGCCCAGACGTGAATTTTTTTATTCTTTGGTTCTGGCCAGTCGGCGTGAAGCCGAACCGGGTACGCGAGTGGTGTATTCCGATATTGGTGCCTTGATTCTCAGTTATTTGGCCGAAAAAATGTTTCCCGGAAAAACTTTTGCCCATTTGGTGCAAGAGCGAGTGTGGAATCTGATACCCGGGTGCTCGCTTCAATTTCGGCCGGTGATCACGGATGCTCTGGGCGAGCGACGAAAAATCGAATTCAGCGGCGAGAGCGTTGCCATGACTGAATATTGTCCTTGGCGCGGACTATTGCAGGGGCAGGTTCACGATGATAACTGTTGGAGCATGGGGGGGCTTGCTGCGCACGCAGGCGTATTTGGTTCCTTGCATGATGTAACTGCTTGGATCAGCGGATTGACGAATGGGGCATTTGTATCGCCATCCACCTTCGCCCGTTTTTCGAAGGAAGTGATGAGTCCAGTTGCTGCGAGGCGAACCTTGGGTTTCGATATGCCTGCATTGGATGGAAGTGGCTCTACCGGAAACAGTCTTTCAATGAATTCGATTGGTCATCTGGGTTTTACCGGAACCTCACTTTGGCTTGATCTGAATCAAGGGGCCTTCGTGGTTCTCTTGACGAACCGGGTGCACCCCACTCGAAATGATCTTCGCATTCGACTCTTGCGCCGTGCCTTTCACGCATTGATTGCCTGACTTCCTGTGTGCTAGGCTAATCACTTATGGGCAACACTTTGATCGAGACATTCCGACTGCGCGCATTTTCGTTCGTAAAAATTCCACTTTTGTTTTTTACGGGTCCCACGGTCATTTCGTGTACCGACGAAGAGGCGGTTATTGCGCTTCCGTTTCAGAGAAGAAATAAGAACCATCTGGGGTCACTCTACTTCGGTGCGCTCTGCATTGGTGCGGATGCGGCAGGTGGAATCATGGCCCAGCGAATGCTCGATCAGCTGAAGACCGGCAAAGGATCGCTTATTTTTAAGGATTTTCAGGCTAAATTCCTGAAACGGGCCGAAGGACGTACTTTTTTTAGTTGCAAGGATGGCGCGGTCATTCGCGATGCTGTTCGTCGTGCTGCCGAATCGCTCGAAAGAGTAGAGACGCCGGTTAAAGTAATTGCAACGGTTCCTGATCAATTCGGCGATGAGCCGGTTGCTGAATTCACCCTCACTCTTTCACTCAAGGTCAGAAGATAATTTCATGAAAAAATTTGATAAGTATCCCTATTACGAGAACTCGGTTCAAACCCCCGAAGACCATGTCACTATTTTTGATCGGGTCTTTCGAGAGATCCGCGGCCGGGATGCCATCAGTCTGAAAGAAGACTTTTGCGGAACTTTTTTGATTTCTTGCGAATGGGTAAAGTCTGACCCCAAACGTGTCTCTTATGGAATCGATCTCGACCCCGAGCCGCTCGCTTATGGACGCGCGCATGCGTACAAAAGACTGAAGGCCAGCGAAAAGAAGCGGGTCAAAATTTTTAAGCAGAACGTCAATACTCCGCTTCAGAAAAAAGTCGACGTCATTGGTGCGGGCAATTTTTCGTTTTTTATTTTTAAGGAACGCGAAGCTCTGCTTCAATATTTTAAGGCAGCACTCAAGTCGATGAATCGGGAAGGTGTCTTGGTTCTCGAAATGGCGGGTGGACCTGGGTTTATTCAGCCGGGACGCGAGCAGCGAACGTATACCCTGAAGGGTTTTGGAAAATACACCTACTATTGGGATCAGAAATCATTCGATCCCATCACGCATTATGGAACTTATGCGATTCATTTCCGCGATCCGCGCGGCAAGTTTCATAAGGATGTGTTTACTTATGACTGGCGGGTATGGTCACTGCCTGAATTAAAGCAGATGATGTTGGATGCCGGATTCAAGGATACGGCTGTTTATTGGGAAGGCACGGGCAAGGACGGTGAAGGAACCGGTGAATACCTGAAGACGGAAAGCGGCGACAACTCCTTTTCGTGGATCGCTTTTATGGTTGGCATCAAATAGGTTTTCAATCACACTGGTGTAATGAGTCCTTTCAAGCATGTTCATATCATTGGTGTCTGCGGAACTCTGATGGGGGCGTTTGCTGCCTATTTGAGACGAGCTGGGGTACGGGTAACCGGAAGTGACCAAAATGTTTACCCTCCAATGAGCGATGTTCTGAAGGCGGCAG
>CAIKYX010000213.1 GCA_903831745.1 Oligoflexia bacterium | reverse complement strand
TTCTTTCCTGGCTACTGCCAATGTTTATCATTCGATCTACATGCCCGCCACTCGCTCTCCATGCCCTTGCAAGGTTAACGTGTGCAAATATCGGAAGTAATCCGGGTTAGTTCCAATTAATCATGTTGATTCTTACAGCTTTAAACACTTTGCAAGGTCGTTTTCCGCTTTTCCACTTGTAGATCTATCACTCTTAGTACATAACTTGCATTAAGCCATGTTTGGTCTTGTGGCGTCAATCACAACTTGATATCTGCGGGACATACTCTCTTTTATTTGTTGCTCAGAGATTCGTCTCGATCTGCCAAATCTATATGCGTCAAGCTGCCCCCTAGATATCATTGAGTAAACCGTCTCTCGGGTAACTCCAAAGTGCGAAGCTACTTCAGCCGGCGTGAAGTACTTTTCCATGTTTATCCTTTCGATATGCGTTGTATCAATATCTCACCCTTCTAGATCCTTGTCTGTGCTAACTCCTAACGATTGGTGTACGAGGCATTCTCCGGCGTCGAGGTCAAGTTGCATGTAAAGATTGCCTTGTTTTGAGAGCGGCCGGCGAAAGGAAAGACCAATTGACCTGGCCTTGGCTCTGATCCCATTAATTTGGTGTTTACGAAGTCCTAGATCAAAGCCGGTCTCCTGGGCTTGAAGGAAGCCAATCACCATAGCCTTCTCTTCTACGCTGAGTAAGGAGTCATTAACTTGATTAATCCAACCATGTGGATGGGCTACAAGTTCTCCTAGTCCTGCAATCTTCCAACCTATGCGAAGCGCATTCTCAAACTTGGCGGGAGTCAGGTCGTCGAGGGTATGGATATGGGCTCGCTGTAAATGCTTCTTCCGCAATAGGTATTCAAACCGGAAGGTCCCCTCAGCGGGTGGCTGTTGAATATGCTTTTTTACCGCCTGGCGGAACTTGTCATAAAACTTAACGTGACCTGACTTCTTCGAGTTAGGGGAGTCCCACGTTTCAGCAACACCATTCTTGTAGATTATCGAGACACCCTTTGCGTAACGAGCTTGAGTCTCCTTGAAAAGACCGATGCTGAATCGAGGGTCTGTAATCACAAAGTCTCTGGCGGTATCTAACCTAACTATACGAATTTGCGAGCGCCAGTCTTCTTCCCAATATTCAAGACTTTCATCTCCCTCGGCTGTAACCGCAAATGCTGGTAATGCCTCCCCATCCGCAAAATATTCCTCAACGAGTAGTTCGCAAACCCGAGCAACCGCTTCAACGGGAACTAGAGCCGTACCGTCTGGATCCATAAATCGTGATGGGTTGAATTCCATAGTGATTGACGAGCGCTGCTTACTATAGCTGAAATGAATCTTTGTTCCAGAGCCTTCGTGCACAGTAGTTGCTTTTGTACCCCATCGCCCCAGCATTGTGTTCTTAATGCTAGACAATAGAAGCTTAGGGTCACTCTTACTAGGGATAAGTGGAATCTCTATAGCGATCATGTCCACACCTACGGTGTGATCACTATCTATAGTGGGTGTAGGGAATACATTGTCTATGCAATAAGAACACCTATTAGAGAGAAGTGGCCTTGCAAGAGTGTCCGTGTTAATCATTACTGAGCGAGAGTTGGAACGGTTAATAACGTTCTTTGATGAATTATACATGTAATTAAATCTCCTTGAGTTCTAAAGTGGTTTGGTTTATTAGATTGATTGACATGGCTAACTTGGGCCAGCACGTGATTGGTTAGATGACTTAGTAGCCGTGCTTTCCAATTGCACTCTCACTAGAGAGAAACTTTCTGGCGCATTACGTACCCTGATGATCGAACAGGACCGTATGTATTAACTGTGTAACGCTGACTTTCCCACCATTCATCAAGTTCATGCACCAAATAGAAGTAGGTCCCACCGATGAGGAAGCAGGGCACCCCTAGGCGTTTACCCTTGGTGGCTAGCCAGTTGGCTGACTTCCCAATGCGTTTGGCGGCTTGTTTACGGTTGAGTTTGTCTGAGTATCCGGTCATTCTTTATCCTTATCTATTCTACCTTTTGCAGAATGGTGTAAGTCTACCATGGTTTTTATGATATGATTATGCATAAGTTAGAACCCTTGGAAAGGGGCAGAAATGGCGCCAAAGAGACCGATTGCGGTGATCTGGACGGACGAGTCCAGCAAGGCAAAAGGGCAAAATGGGCTCATATTGGATGAGAAGTGGGCTAAGTCGGCCACCGAGCAATCTCAAGCTGAGCCGGATGAGTCAGGCTATCTCGGGCATGTGATCACATGGCATGACGTGAAAGTGGGGGACCAGGGAAATTTCCGAGTCTTCGTCCACTCTCTCAGTCGGTCCTCAAAACGGCGGGACTTCTTTTCATTCGAGGTGCAGCGCCACGGGCGAATCCATCAACCGGTTGAACAGGAGGAAGCGGACGCACGGTTGTATTTAGCGACGGTTGCAACAAACTGGGCTGGCGAAGGTCAGATTAAGTCCTCGCTGTTTCGAGAGTTGCCATCAGGTCAAGTCCTTGAAGAACACACACGTCAAATCGATGCATTCATCAAAGGTGTTTTATCTCTGCCTTCAAATGTTGCACTCCTGTCAGACCAGCGGGACAGACCTAAGGGAGTGCGCCGAGAGACTATTGCATTTTCATCTTCACAGAAAGATGCGATTGTTCTAGCCAAGCTATATGCGATTCGATCAGAGACTGGAACAACGAGAGTAGCAAAAAGAATTTGTGAAGAGTTAAACATTGAATCATCGATTTTGTATACCGCAGTACGAATCGCTCGCAGTAAAGGCTGGCTTACAGAAGGTACGAAAGGTGTTGCAGGCGCTCGCATGACAGAGGAAGGCGAGGCATTTTTTGTAAAACACGATGGCCCATCACGATTAGAAAAGATCCTAGGCAGAAAGTTAGGTAAGTAATATGGCAAGTACACGCAAGCGAGGAAAGTACTACTCGGCAAGATGGCGATCAGCACAGGGCGACCCATTGGAGAAGGGAGGGTTCCTTACGAAGAAGGAAGCACAGGCCTTCGGTAACGAGCAAGAGGTCTTGGAACGAAAGCAGAAGAACACTCGTCCTTCTGACTTGAACATGAGTCTTACCCAATTTGTAGTGGATGTATGGCGCCACACTCTCGATGTAAGCGAAGACACCAAAGAGGGCTATGAACGTGAACTCAACTCTCACATACTTCCTGTTTTTGGAGAAATAAAGATGCCTGAGATCAAGCCCGCAGATATAGAGGCTTGGATGGTGAAGTTAAAGCAGGTTGGGCCGAATGGGAAAAAAGCCTTAGCTGACAAGACAATTGAGCGACACGTGAATCTACTTGCCACAATTCTTAAAAAGGCTGTCCAAAACGGGTACCTGCACACCACTCCATTTGCGCAGATAAAGCGCAAAAAGGCTAAAGCAATGCGCAAGATTGTGCCGCTAGAAGCCAAGATGGTTCAAAAGATTGCGGCAGGCTTTGCTGAGCGTTTCCGACTAGTCATCTGGATTGGCTTTTACACAGGAATGCGGCCTTCAGAAGCACTTGCATTGACGTGGGGACAGCTTGATTTTGCTAATGGAACAATCACGATTGACCGCCAGTTGAGCCGATCCACGAAACAGATCTTCTCGGACCATCTCAAAACTTCGGCAAGCTATCGTGTCATCGCCTTCGCTCCTCAACTTCAGAAACTAGTTAAAGAACACGTGGGAAAGTTCGGGCTTGGACCTGAGGATCTACTCCTTAAAAACCGGAGTGGTCGAGTTTGGCGGTACAAGGATGCATCAGCGATGTTCCGAGGAGTTGCACGACCACTGGGACTATCAAAAGGGGAAGGACTTCACCTTTTACGACATACCTGCGTCACGATGCTAATCCAGCAGAATGTTAATGCTAAGACGATTCAAGCTCATGTAGGTCATGAATCCATTGAAGAAACAATGGATACCTATGGCCACCTTTTCCCAACCACCCTCAAGGACTTGGCAAGCAACCTAGATGACTTTGCTAAAGCATTTGAGCAAGAAGACGGAGGTGAAGCGCAAACAGCGTAGAATAAGTTTTATAAGCTGATTTCAACTCTTTGTAAGTCATTGTGGGCAAATTCGTGGGCAAGTCTCATAAAAGTGCTGGTCAACGCATGGTTTCTACTGTGTCCGGCTTACAGGGCGACTCTTCTTTAATTTCGTTTTGAAAAAGTGAAGTAAATGCTTGCGTAAGCGATCACTATGGCTATGTTTGCTATCAATCTTTGGGTGG
>CAIKYX010000212.1 GCA_903831745.1 Oligoflexia bacterium | reverse complement strand
TCAGGAAACCATCAATTCTGAATTAAATTCGAGCTGCGTCCTTCAATTCGGTCAAGAAAAAGACGACTCCGATTCTGCAGCAGACGAAAAAGCATTCATGGCTTTGCCTGAAGTCGTCAAAATCAAAAAGTGTGTTCCCAATTCGTAAGAAGCTTCTCTTTACTTTATTTGCGATCTTCTTTGTCCTGGATTCCTGGGTGCTGGTCCGCGTGGTTGCGGGTTACCGGACCCCGGATCTGACTTCAGGGTTTATTTTCTCGCATCTCGAGCATTACCTTAAACTGCCGCATTGGCGTTGGTCGTTCTATTCACATGCGGTGGCCGGGCCATTGATCTTATTCTCGGGATTGATCGCAGTCTTGAGTCGCGAGAAACTGACCCAGCTACACCGCTGGGTTGGAAAAATCTATGTCGCGGTCGTCCTCTTTTTTGCGGCGCCCACCGGATTTCTGATGGCCTTCTTCGCCATGGGTGGCGTGGTCGCGAAAGCGAGCTTTCTGACCTTAAGCATTCTTTGGTTCTGGATTACTTATCGGGGCTATCAGTTCGGCAAACAAAAGAAGGTCATGGAGCATGCAACGCTCATGACCCTGAGTCTAGGGTTGACTTGCTCGGCACTCGTACAACGACGCATTGTCTTCTTTGGCTCTTGGATCGATATTTTCTTCGAAGTCGACTCTAGCCCCTATCTCTATACGGTATCTTCGGTTCTAGGATGGACGCTTACTCTTACAGCAGCACTGATCATCGTAAAGAAAACGATGGGTCAAGATCCCAAAAAGATTTTCGCGCTTATAAAATGATTGGCACGTTTATTTGGTCGAAAAGAGCCCGCGCGAGATTTTCATCCCTTTGGCTTCCATTTCTTCGACGAACTTTGGAATAAAACCGGTTGGCACGAAGCGACCGACAATTTTACGGTTCTTGTCGAGACCTTCTTGCTTATAGATGAAAATATCCTGCAGGGTAATTGTGTCACCTTGCATTCCGATCACTTCTGAAACGTGGGTAACTTTTCTTGAACCATCGCTCAAACGCGATTGCTGAATGATCAGATTGACGGCGCTACTGGCAGTCTCACGAATCGCTTTTAACGGAAGGCCCATGCCCGCCATCATCACGAGAGTCTCGAGACGGCCCATACACTCACGGGGATTATTCGCGTGCACAGTCGTCAACGAACCCGAGTGACCGGTGTTCATGGCTTGCAACATGTCGAGCGCTTCTCCACCTCGACACTCTCCGACCACGATTCGGTCAGGTCTCATCCGCAAACAGCATTTGATCAAATCCCGAATCGAAACTTCACCTTCGCCTTCGATGTTCTTCGGACGAGTCTCGAGCCTAACTACGTGGTCCTGCCCTAATTGCAACTCGGCCGCATCCTCGACGGTAATGATCCGTTCAGAAACCGGAATGAAATTCGATAATACGTTCAGAAGGGTCGTCTTACCGGAACCGGTACCACCCGACACGACGATATTCAGTTTGGCTTCTACGCAGAGGCGCAAAAAATCCGCAATCTCTTGGGTCATCGACCCGAACTTGACGAGGTCGGAAGACAGAATTCTTTTCTTCGGAAATTTACGAATGGTAATGGTCGGTCCGCGAAGGGCCAGCGGCGGAATAATGATGTGAACCCGTGAGCCGTCCGAAAGGCGGGCATCGACGTACGGGGTCTTTTCATCTACTCGTCGTCCAAGCGGAGTCACAATTCGTTCGATCACGTTCATCATCTGAAGCTCGCTCGAGAAAGTAGTACGAGAAAGGCCTGGCTTTCCGCTTTGCTCGATATAGATCTGATCGCGGGCATTCACCATGATCTCGTTCACGCTATCGTCTGCAAGCAGGTCTTCGAGTGGTCCGAGCCCCAATGCCTCATCGAGAACTTCCTTCACCAACTGGGCGCGAAGCTCGCGGGTTGGACAAAGTGACGTTAAATCTTCCTTATTCAAAACATCCAGAATCGCTTTCTGGGTTTTATCGCGAAGCACTTCTTTTTGCTTCGGATCGTTCATATCCACATTCATCTTCTTCATGTCGACCACATCGATCAAGGCCTTATGAATGCGAAGTTTCATCGAGGTCCACGGATCGACCGGGGCACTTCGCGAACGCGACAAAAGCGCACCGTTGCCGGCGGCTGCATCACTCGCTGCCTGGCTTGCGCCCCCTTGAATAACCTGCATTTTCTGAGCAGTGCCTGATGGCTTATTCAGTTTGCTGAGTTGATCGAGCATCTTCGACTGGTCAATTCGACGAACCAGATCGGAATACGCGCGCGAAATCGGTGCTGCCGGAGACACGAGGGTAAACGGCTGACTTTTGGTCAAGGAGTTCTCGCAGGTAGCCACTTCATCCGGAATCGCAAAAAACGGAGCCTTACCCAGATTCTTCTGAATCATTTGCGGGTTAATGACGTTTGATTGAGAAAACCGATTGATCACAACTTGGATCATGTCTGGCGGAAACAAAAGCTCCTGGATCTTGGCAAGTACCCGGCGGGTCTGATTGATGACAATCAAATCAGGGGTAGTGACTACAAAAATCAACGTGGCTTGCTCGAGGGCTTTCAGAGCATGAGGCTCGGTGCCATTGCCGCAATCAACCACCACCCACGGAAAAATCTGCGTAGAGGCTTTTAGGAATTTTCCCAAACCATCGAGATCAATGTCACGCGCCAGTGCAGCCTCACGGGGAGCTCCGATAAAACTGAAGCCTTGAGGCGAGTTCATCATAAAGGGAGCAAGGGTTTTTGGATCCCACTGCCCGACCTGGGTTTTGGTCAGATCGACGATATTTTTTGGAGGATTCAAACCAAGGATTATGTTCTGATCACCCAGAGATTGAAAGTCGAGGTCGACGATCAGGGAGCGTTGCTTGAAGTTGAGCTGGTATGAAATGGCCAGATTCGCAGCAAAAACACTTTTGCCGACTCCTCCTTTTCCACCTACTACTGCAATGATATGTCCCATAATCCCCGTACCTTCTTTAGTTGCCGCCTGATTTCATGCGAAAATTCTTTTTCAGATCTTCGGTACCATCCGAAGCACTATCAATGATCTGCGGACTGACGAAAACCACGAACTGCGAGCGCTTCTTGTTGGTACTTTTCGACCGTTGAAGCGTGAAGAGCGGTTTTGAACCCACTTGCGCAGCACCAGCCGTCGGATCATCGCGGTTAAACGTAGTCGTATTGTCCTGATCGTTCATCGAAGCCACTGCAGCGATTTCACCCGACTTCAAATACAGACGTGTGCTCACCGAATGCTTGGCGGTAATACTTTGCCCTTTAGGATCAGAACCTACCAAGTCAGTTTGAGTCATCTTAATGCTCAGATCGACATCCGAATTTTGAATAATTGTCGGAGTAATATCACTCGAGAAGCCCACTGGCTGAGGCTGGCCTGCACCCGTGGTTCCGTTAGGACCTAGGACGAGAGTAGGAATATTTTCGAGATCATCGACATGGCCTGCTTCGGTGCTTTTTACCACGATGTTTTCAGACCGAAGGATTCGTCCGTAAGCTGCACTCGAAGGCGCCGAATTCAATGCAGGAAAGAGCGAAGAGAGCGTTCCTGCGAAAGTAAACCCACCCGAAGACGAAGTCGAGGTTCCGGCTCCACCGGTTGCCGTGGTACCGATCGAAATCGAAGGATCTGCAGTAAAGCCCGGTTGCCATTTGAAACCAAACGATTTCAAAAAGTCTTTGCTCAGCTCGACAAAATAGACCGAAATTCTTACCAATTTGCTGTCACGTTTTGGCGGTGGTGCATTGACCACGATATCGCTTTGAATGATCGGCAGAGGCTTTTCATTTTTCTCGATATTCACAGAGCCTAAGATCGGATCGCTGACCCGTACCGCTGGCAAATACCACTCCGCACGGCGAAGTGCTCGCTGACGATTGCCCTCGTTTTCTACGGTTCCCTCTAAAATGATTTTGCCATTGAGCACACTAGTCTTCACCGTAGGTGCGAAAACCGTAATGTCTTGCTGGATCTTTTGCGCCAGCGCATTCAGCGTCACCGCTGACATGACGACCTTATTCAATACCGAATCACCATAGGCTTTGTCCGCAAGTTCGTTGATAATGATGCCGTAATCCTGAGGAGAAAGCACTTCACCGCGAATGACCACTTTTTGGTCTTCGATATTGACATTGATGCCTTCTACTTCTTTAAGTTTGTCACGTAAACGCTCGAGATAACGAACGAGATTAAGCTTTGCAACAAAAACATCAAAGATAATCCGAACCTTTCCGGTCTTGTCTCGAACGGTAACTGAAGTTTCGCCCTCTTCGAGGGGAACAAAAACCAATTGTCGGGCTTTGCCTACACTACTCGGCACGACATTTACAATCCGAACGTTTCCAGCTCGTAATTCCGCCTTGAAATTATCAAATTGAATGCTCGAATCGAGATCCACAATTTTGTCGACACCCGCAGCGAGAATCAACTCACGATGATCCGCTTCGAGTTCCGAGCGATCGTTGGTAAGCTTCGAGCGATCATAGAGTCCCTTTTTCTCTTTGGGCATTCTCTTCTTTACCGGAGTCGGCGTCGGTTCGGCGTCGCCTGCCTCTGGCTCAGCCCGCACTGGGCTTACCATCATCAATTGAAAAGACACGAAAAGCATCAGAAGGTACTTCATTGACGACCTCCACCGGCTGGCTGGCGTGCTGAATCCGTCAAGGCATCCGTCACGCGGGCCACGCCCATATTGTTTCGATCCGTATCATCGTTATTTCTCAGGGTAAAAATTAGCTTGCTGCCATTGGTAGACGAAATCACTGCCAAGAGCTGCGCCTGTGCCTGATCGACTTCGATAGTGACAGAACTGTATCCATCAAACTCGGCAAGTGATCTGGCTTTGGCGTGTCCGGTAGAAGCATCGACATCGAGCTTACGCGCAATATTGTTCGTGATGTTTCGGCCTACTGCCAGCACCACTACATCCTGCAATATGGTTTTTGCCACTTTATTACCACCCGAATCGACTACCGCAATCACATCCACGCGGTCGCCCGGCTTCATCAATTTAGAAACGCTGTTGGTTTCATCGACGCCCAGGGCAATCGCCCGACGTCCCGGAGTGACTTGAGGTGCTAGTCCCGTACGCATGTTGGGCTCAGTGATTTTATTCAAAGACAAATGCTCGCCTTTTTTGATCGATACGACCGCAACATTACCGACAATGCGCTTGGTTTCGATAGCGAAGTCTTCAGACTTGGCATCGACCACGCTGTTAAAAGCAATATCAGAAGGCTCGACAAAGCGTTTTGGAACCACCAAAGGTTCAATCGAAGTTTCGAGAATCGTGTCCATTTCTTTGATATCCGTCTTCGCAACCAGGATGGTCACGTCCGTACCGAATTTTGTTTTAGCCTCATCCTCGATACTCGAGACCGAAGTCATCACGAAGTAAACTGCAAGGCCTGCCATAAAGAGTGACACCGACATCGCTTTGCTATTCATTGTGAACCCCCATATCGACAAGGGTTCATTCCGAACGGCCACCGTTTCGAGCTGAAGCCCAATGCCGAATTCTCTTCAAGAAATCCCTGATTCAATTGTGTGCAGATGGCTGAAGTACTTCTGATGCGAATCTTGGTGCGTTGCTTGACCTCACCCGGCTCGCTACTGCCCAGTACCGCCGAACCGGTTCGAGCGACCGTCTCGATTTGCGGAATTGGATCGACCGAACTTCCGCTCACTGCAGAAGGATCGGCCACGCCGAGCACCATGCGGTCTTCACTTGCCGCTGAAAACATTTTTACGGAAGTATGACTCTTCCGGAAACCCAACCTCGGGTACTCGGGCGAATTCATCGCCAGCACATAAATCTGCGATCGCGCATGCTGAACATTGGCAATCGACATCTGAATAGCCATGTTCATGCGATACAATAGGCCCACGCACAAAAATAGAAATGGAAGGATGAAAACGATCTCCAAAATTGACTGGCCATCTTCCTGGTAAATGTATTTTTTAGAATCCATTGTCCCACACCACTTCCATCATTCCTGGCACCAGCCCCTTAAGCCCGCCTTCAACCGAATGCATTCGCTTCAGTGTGTCGTCGCTGCTGTCTTCTTGCGGCATCGAACTTTCACTGGTTAATTTCAAATTGATCAACTCTCCGGTCTTGTTCCACGGATAGAGCGAGAAACTGGCGACATACGAATAGGCAGCGCCTTGATTCCAATAATTTTGAGGAGCATCTTCCTGCGCGAATTGGCCCGGACCGATGGCAGTGCCGCCGTTCGACGGCTTAACAAGGCCCTTCCACCGTCCTTGAACCATCTTAGTCATGACCGTTTGGGCGTTATCATTTTGGGTTCCCAAATTGGTCGAAGACGACGCATAAGCACGGGCGGCCATGAAGGTCGCATAGTGAATGTAATTACCAATGGCGAACACCGCCGCCATCTTCACATAGAAAAACAGAAACGAAATGACGACCATGAGCCCGAGAATGAACTCGATCATCGCCTGTCCGGAACTATTCTGTTTAAATTTTTTCCACTCCATGTCTACTGATTGATCGGTGGATTAATGAAAATTCTGAAGTTTTGCCCACTCGGGTCGACCAAAGACGGAATATATTTCGGACCGCCATCTTCTTGACCCCGGGCCTCCGGGTGACCATAGCGGTAAGTAAAGACAAAATCCTTTTCTAGCGGCTTTTTCATGCTTTTCATCGCGCCACTCTGAGAGAGCGACTGCATGACCAAGGTAAACACCGATACGATGATCGAAAGGAGCAGAATGTACTCGACGATTGCCTGCCCCGACTTCCCCTGACGTTTCATTTGCTCCATGCGCTCACCGAAATTGAACCGGTTCTGATCTGCTTTTCGAGTTTTGCCCCGACCTTCGCCGTCCCTACGTCGAAAGAATGAGTCAAAGTCTTCAAAAAGTAGGTAACCGTCCCCAGGATGATGGTGAGCAGCAGAATGTACTCGACGATCGCCTGACCGCCTTGACGGGCACGTTTGGCCGCAAGTAATTCAATTTTTCTGGTTTGTGCCGGATCATCCACCCCTGAAATCCCCTCCCTGTAATTATTACACAAACACTATTAAAAATGTACCCAGATTACGCTCTGATTGGCCGTTTTTGCGCTGGAGTCAATGAATTGACTTAATTCACTCGAGGACTTTAGTTTGAAAATGGCTTCGCGCTGGGCCTGAGAGAGCCCCGCTGTGTGAAAACAGAGTTGATCGCCGGCCTTAATTTCGACCTCGGTAATTTCGGGCTCAAGCTGTTTGACGGTACCCAGACTCATCAATGGAACAAATCGATCAGAAGCCGGAATGCCCGGATTTTCATCCTCGAACGGATTAGTCTGTCTAGCCAAGGTCTTCGGGGTAACCAATTCCTTAGCCCGGCCATTTCGAAAGAGAAATACCGTGCAGGCGCCCACATTCGCCAAGGCCAAGAGTTTTCCCTCTAAGTAGCCTGCGATCAAGGACGCGCCTCCCGCTTCAAGTGACGATTTGCCTTTGAACTTCTGGATGAGCTTTTGATTCGCGATCGAAACCGCATTGTAAAGCACGTTTCCCGCGAGAGAATAATAAGGGCGAATTTCGAACGGCAGTGTCGCATCGAGGTCTCCTGCCTCCTGCTCGAGAAATTGTCGAACGGTTTTTACGCAAAATTCGGATGCAATTTTTCCGGAGCTGCCTCCGAAACCATCCGCGAGCAAGAAAATGCCGCGAGACGGATTGACCTCGAAATAATCTTCCTGAAGCGGAGCTTTGCCCTGAGCCTGAGCCCCTTCGACCCACTGAAGGGCAATTCGCGATTTGGTGTAAGACGAACTAGCGCTCATTGTGGCGTTTCTCCTGCGGGTTCCCGCTTCAATACCGTCAGTTTTCGCAAGCGACTTCCGGCCTTATCGGCATAAGCATCTTCTTTCGGAACAATGTCCAAAACTTCGCGATATTTCTTTTCAGCCACATCCATATCACCATAGCTCTCGGCAAATACGCCCTCGGCATAAATCGATTTTGCACGACCGGTAAGCGTTCCTCGGATTCGTTCCATGGCGGTCGGCGCCTCGGTGTCTACAGGATCAATGACAGTGGCCTTTTGATAGACTTTATACGCTTCAATGAGTTTTCCGTCCTGCTCAAGCTGTTTCGCCTGTGCGATCACCGGATTTCGCTCGTCATCGATCATGTGCTCGACTTTCGAAATCTCATCTTCAATTTGTTTGGTCAGCTTCTTATCCCTGAGGTCTCGGGTCAACATTTCGTCAAAAGCATCGAGCGACTCGTAATACTGATGACTCGTCACCAATGCCTCGGCCTTTTGAAACTCGGCCCAATTCGCACGGTGAAATTCTTCTTCTGCTTTCCGAGCCGCTTTTTCGCGCTCGTTCTTCTCGCCTTCTTCGGCAATCAGCTTGCGCCATTCATTCACTGCCGCATTTTCAGGTTGCAACAACTCAATCTCCGGAAACAGCACTTCGGCTTCCTTGTATTTTTTCTGATCCATCAACAAGCCGGTCTGTTCCATCAAGGATTGCAACTTGAGTTGGGCTTGCCTTTCGGCTTCCTTCCGCTTGCGTTCCTCTTCCTGAATTTCGAGCTTTCTCTTTCCTTCACGAGCGAAAGATTCGATCTCACGGGCCTGTTTGTAGTCCTGCACAATCGCGAAGATCTTGGTCAACTCGAGTAACGCCTTATCGTATTCACGATTTTTGTACAATTCGAAAGCCAATTGATACTGGGTCTCGATGTAACTTTGCTGCTCCGGACTCAGACTTTCGAAAGTCGGGCCACCGATCTTCTTTTCGTCTTTCTTCTGGGCCTTTTTTTGCCCTTGATTGATCATTTTTGTCTTCTGAACTTCAGGCTCATCCTGCATCAAGAACCATACGAGAGCGAGAATGACTGCTCCATAAATGATCTGCTGCTTGGTATTTAGCCCACGATAGTAATTCAGGTATTTTCCAAGAAGACTCTTCTTCGGCTCATCCGGAACTGCAAATGCTGCCTGAACTTGCGGCTGTATCGGCTCTTGAGAAAAATTCGAAGGCTGGAATTCCTGTGGAGCCGCTGGCGCAGCATCGAACTCGGATTGAGGCACCGGAATGAACTGTTGCTTGCGCTGCTCATAGTCGGCCTGCATGAGGCGGAAACTGAACACCGTTTCGCCGATCTGAATCTGATCTCCGGTTTGAAGCTCTTGCTCCGACACCCGGGTACCGTTCAGGAGGGTTCCATTTGCCGAACCCAGATCCTTAAGAATGTACTGCATTCCATTCTTCATGATCAGGGCATGCCTGCGCGAAGAACGCTTGTCTTCGAGCACTACGTGACACTGCTGAGAACGACCGATCGCAATCTCGTTGTCTCCGATCTCGTACTCGGTAACATTTGCGGCCCCATCGCCGAAGATCAACAAAGCTTTTACTTGTTCGGGCACGTTCGAAACCTTCGTGCGACCATCATCCGAAGCCGAGCTGAAATCATGATTGGGATTCGTCGTCTGTGAATGAATCGCTACCGGTGGCATCTCTTCGCTACCAGGTGGCATCTCGTGCGACACTTCTCCGCCGAACTCAAAACCGCCCATCGGAACTTCGCCTTCCGGCTGTCCTTCTGCGGGCATTTCTTCATTTGCGGGCTCGAGCTTGACCGTTTCTTTTTGCGGTTCTACCTCTAGAATCGGACGCGTAACTTCAACAGATTGTGCTTGCGCAACAGGTGCAAGCTTTTCGGACATGACCCGAATTTCGTAAGGGCCCATTTCGAGGCAATCCCCATTACGGAGAATGGCCTGGGACGACTCGGCGCCGTTCAGTTTTACCCAGCCAAATTTTGATTTCTTTTCGAATTCAACTCCTTCGGCAGTCGCGCGCAACAAAGCATGCTTGCGCGAGATCGCACGATCATCCAGGTGGATCACACAACCTTCGTCGCGTCCCATCCAGACTTCAGGAGAGGAAGGATCCCCGCTCAGCGGAATCTCCTTCAATAATTCACCATTCTGAAAAACTTCAAGTTTCAATGCAGCACTCATGGTACTTTATTTAACTCCTTATTGATCTTCTTCACTTCTTCTTCACATTCGATAAAATCAGGATTACTGCGATCGTAGTACATCAACCTCATCGCGGTTTCGTAATAGCCCTTGGCTTCGCGCAGGCGTCCGGCGGTAATCGCTTTTTCTGCGCCTTGAATCATATCTTTGATCGAAGTCTCGATTTCCTTATCAGAAACTGCCAGATAATGGCGTGCCAATGCGTGACCCGGATTTACCTGTAACGCCAGCTCGAATTGGGATTTTGCCCGTAGGTAGTTGCCTTCACGGTATTCGCGGAAGCCCAGTCGGTAGTATTGTTCGGCCGTTTTTTGAATATCTTTGGTCACCCCAGGCGGCAAGTAATTCTCGAGCCCCTTGGCAGCTTCACCTTGCTCTTCCTTCTTTTGAGGCGCCTTTTGCGGACCTTTTTGAGGTGGATCCTGATTCATGAAAAAATAACCACCGGCCAGGACTGCGACCAAAAGAAGAGTTCGCGCCGGATTCTGTTTCTTTGTCGGGTCTTTAGCCGCTTCTGCCGGCTGCGCCCAAGTTCGAACTTTGGCACGTTGCTGAGCCAGAGCATGATCCTGTTGCACCACTTCGAGAGAAGGGCGCATCGGTGACATCAGAACCCGGGTCGACTCCGAACTCGCCATGAATTCAAAAATAGTATCGCCCAGGGTAAAACGCTCTCCACTCAGAATCGGAAATTTACGAACATATTCACCGTGATAAAAAATTCCATTGGCCGAACCCAGATCATTTACGACCCAACCTTCTTTGGTGAATTCCAGGCGGGCATGCGAGCGTGATGCTTTCAGATCAGAAATCATGATGTCGGATTTTTCTCCCCGACCCAGAACGACAGTAGAGTTACGAAGCAGACACACCAAACCTTTGTCTGGCCCTTCGATGACACGAAGACGCCCCACCTCGCCTGCTTGGCGAGGAACTTCTGTATTCTTATACCGAAGCACTGGAGCCGCTCCCACCCTCTACTCCTTCCTCTTAAATACTGCTGCGAAACCACCTTTTGAAACCGGCCCCACGCCGACTCCAATGACTTGATAGGCAACTCCGCTAAATTCAAACTCATCCATCACCGAACGCGAAGGTGACGAAGCAATGCGTTCTTTCAGATCACTGATCAAAAGTCCGAATGCCTGGTCACGGGCAGCCTGCTGGACGTTTTGCCCAACCGACTCCAATCGAATTCCGCTGATTTCTTCAAACTGTGGATTCATGCCGGTGATCATGAAAGCTTGGTCGAAAGCGACAAAGCCCTGTTGGGCCGGATCACAAAGCGCACGAAGCGCAAGTAACTCCTGATCCCAATCAACCGTCGATTCGGTCGCCGCCGCAGTGAATTCCTGATTTCCCCCCTTGGGCAACCGCTGCACCGTCGCGTTAACGTTGGTCCAGAGCGCTGCCGTCTCTTCCATTTTAAACTCATGCGTGACGCGTGGCAACTCGCCGCGAAGTACTTGATCGAGATCATCATTCAGGACTTCATAAGGCTTAAATGATAGTCGTGTAATAATAAGGAACGCCAGAAACGCTGCAATTCCGGCAACCACAAAACCCACGCCGTAAGCCACACCCAGACCACCGCTTTGCAGCATGTTGCCTGAAAAATCGATCGAGACAATCGCCATACCGGCTACTTGTGATTTGATTTGTCGGGCATCTGTCGTCTTGATCGGCTCGATGAACACGGCAGTGTGATCGTTGATGAGCACCCCTTCTCCGGTTTCTTTGCCGTCCTTGAATGCTTTAGCCATGGCACCGACGAAGCGCGATTCTTCGGCACCACCGAAAAGCTGACCTAAGCGCGATTGGGGTGCAATGATCTGAAGATTGGTGTTAACGATTGCGACCAAGCGAACCGAATCATCGTTTTCGAGAACGGAAAGATCGATTTGTGATTCGGCATGACTGGCAATGGCCGGCAAGGCCCGGTCTGCCACTTCACGGGCCAAGGCGCGCGCGCGAAGCATCGATTCACGGATGACGGATTTTTCCGCGAGATCCTGCATCGGCATTGCGGTACCTACGACCGAAATACCCACGAGACAGGCAAATAAAATTGCCACAATCGAACGGTATTCGCTCTTCATCATCATGCCGTAGAACGTAGGCATGATCTTCTCTTCGAAAATAAACTGGAGTTTTCCTGGCAGATCGCCCGGTTCGACCGCTTCACGCGAAGTGACCAGCGACAATCTCGGGCGCTCCTGGGATTCGGGTTTTCCACCCAAAAACTGAGGTTGCAAAGCCGAACTTCCGTGAGACATCGGCATCGAACCCAAGTGCGACGGAGACAAGGATGAGATCTGATTTGAAACTCCGAGCTGCACCAGCTCGAGCACGAAATCGCCGAGACCAATCTTGTCGCCGGATTTAAGTTCGAGCTTCTTCACCAATCCACCATTTACAAACGTGCCATTGGTGCTGCCTTCATCGCGAAGAAAAACACCCGAATCAGAAACCAAAAGTGCGCAGTGGCGTTTAGAAACTTTGCCGGACGAAAGAACAATATTGTTGTCGTCCTGGCGGCCAATGGTATTTTCACCCTGACTCAGTGTAAACGAACTACCACGGTTCGGTCCGGAGACGATTACGAGGCGATACATAAGACCTCACCTTCCCGAAGTTGATGCTGCTCGATCAGCCCTGCCGATACTTCGAGCGTATCGTCGGCGCGGGCACAGAGAAGCGGCAAGAGTTTCCACGGGCGAACCGAGCGATGCAGCTGCACGATGCTCCATTCTTTACCGGGTTGAATCTCTTTCAGAAAAATCACGTCAATCGGCATGCTCATCATCCACATATGAATACTGTTCGAGCGCGGAAACAAAAGCCCTTTTCCAGAAAACTCTTTTTTGCCCATTAGCCCAATCAGGCGACTCCAATAAGTATTGGCAACGCGAACCTCATCGAGAACCAATTGAGAATTGCGTTTGATCATCAACTTACCCATCAGTTACCTCCTTGCATCGCTTGAAGCGCGAAGGGCGCCATCATGACGATGAAAATGGCTGGTAAAATCAAGGCAAACGTCGGTAGCATCAATTTTTGCGCGGCCACTGCGCCGGCCTTCTCGGCCTTCAAGAACCGAAGTACCCGGATTTGATCCGACTGCTGTCGCAGAACTTTTCCGATCGAGGCCCCCATCTGATCGGCAGACACCAGAACGGCAACAAACGAACTGACTTCCTGGAGATTGATCCGCAAAGCCATTTCACGGAGTGCTTCTGCACGCGAAGAACCCACTTTGATTTCTTTCAGCACTTGCTCGAGCTCATCGATGAACGGACTGGATACCGCTTTCTCGACCACTTTCTGAATCGCACCAATGAAATCAAGACCGGCTTCGGTCGAAAGCGCAAGCAAATCGACCACGAACGGCAAGGATTTGATGACCTGTTTATGGCGAGCGGTGATCAGCCCGTTTACCCAGAAATCAGGGTAGAAGAAACCAACGATCGGCAAAGCCAAAAATGCAAAGTTCGGAACGTCGTAAAAATCAGATGCGCGAATCAAGCCGGCGATGATCGGAAAAACCACGATCAACAGAATTTTGAAAGAGATGAATTCATCGGCAGTGATTTGTTGTTTTAAACCTGCACTAATGATTTTTCTGCGGTATTTTACGCGATATTTTTCGAAGACCGGACGACCTCGCACTGATGGAAGAATGTATTGCGTGAAAAAAGGGCGCGTCAAACGCACCAGTGAGTTCTGTGATTTCTTACCATCCATCTCGCGCAGGTTTTCCTGCGTCGACATATTTTCTTGTTCCGTCATCAACGTGCGCGTGAAAATAAACACTGCCAAAAAGATCAGTGCGTAGCCCGCGTACTGGACGAGTTGTCGGTAGTCAGTCATGCTGAACATTCGTATTCTCCCGTCATCTCTTCGGCACCTTTCTTTAATAACTAAAGTAAGTTAGGCTGTTTAAGACCAACCCAACGGAGGGAATTCGAATGTCAATTTCACGTCGCTCGCTGTGCATTTTTTTAACAATTTTCTGCGGACTCACCTCCCTCGATTCACATGCTGAAGTTCTTTGGGATAATTGGTACACCGTGACGGACGGCGGAAAACCCGAATCTTATTACAACGAAAAAGCCGAGATCATTCAGGACAAAGCCAAGATTCAGGTCAATACCTGGACCCGTACCGAAACGGGCACTAAAGTCGAAAACCTGGGGGCGACCGCCAAAAATACGCCGCTCCTCGAACCGTTGCTCTACAATTTTCGAAGCACTGAAGGGTCCAACGAAAAAACCATCGACGGAAGTATCATCAGTAACGGAAAAGTGTTCTCAGTCAAAGTCAAGCACGGACAACAACCAGCGGGCAAAGCGCTCCGCGCAGAAATGCTTCCGAAATTGATTCTCGCCTCATTTTTTCCGATCTGGGTTCATAAGAATTACAAACGAATCACCGGAGTGCAACCCATCGAATTTCAGGCCATCGTCGAAGACCAAGTCGAAGAGACCGTGCCCGTAATCAAGGGAACCGCCTATGAAATGCTTCCCGATGATTTTTCGAAGAAGACCAAAACCAGAAAAATCAGGATTGAGTTCAATAAACTGGTTGCCTTCTGGTACATCACACCCAAGGGCGATTCTGTTCGGATTTCGATTCCTACCATCAATAAAATGGTGGACAAAGTAGACCACGATACTGCACAAAAGTTCCTAACCTCTAAATGAAAACAGCTTTTCGAATTTTTCTGGTTCTCGGCCTGACCTGGATATTGGTTCGGGCAGGAATTTATCTTCTCCCCGGAGATCCGGCGAGCTTTCTGGTTCACGAGTCCCTCGTCCCCCTGAGCGCCGACGTCATTCGCGAACAAATGAACCTGAATCATTCCTGGATTGATCGGATCTTTTCACTCCCGTCTCCCGTATCGTTGATCACGCATCAGAATGTAATTTCAACTCTCGAGCTCCCACTCCTTCATTCCTTGATTCTCACCTCCCTGACCATTTTTCTAGGAGGGGTAATTTCGGTTTATCTTCTCTATTTGAGTTTTATCTCGGAAAGTACCCGAAAAATAGCCGAGACTTTTTCGGTTCTGATGTCCGGCATTCCTTTGTTTGTCCTCGGTCCATTTTTATTATTGATCTTCTCGCTCAAATTGAAATTATTTCCGGTCGTACAAAGCCCGCTCTTGCCTGCTCTTGCGCTCGGCCTTTACCAAGCGGCGTACTGGTACCGAATCCTCTCGCATAAAATTGAACGCACCCAACACGAGAGCGCAGTGCCGGGCGCTCGTGCACGAGGTTTAAGTGAGCGCACTATTTTTTTTAACTACGTTCTCTACCCTTCTTTAGGCAGCTTTATGGGGTTTTTCGGCACTCAATTGGGCACGCTGATGAACGGCAGTATCCTCATGGAAGTGATTTTTCAGTGGAACGGCATGGGACTTCTTCTTGCAGACTCGGTGAGCACTCGTGACTATCCGGTAATCGAAATTTGTGTCATCTGCATGGCCGGACTGGCGCTCGCCTCGCAGCAATTGGGCAATGCAATTCAGCGGAAAGTGAGCCCGCAACTCAGATGAAGAAGACACTCAAACCCCTTGCCATCAGTTGGCTGATCTTCTTTGGCATCGCTGCAGCCCTGGCACACCTGCAGGCGCTCGAGATCGAAACCCACCATCTCGATCACGTCCTCGAATTCGGACGCGACGCTTTTGGCCGGAGTTGTTTTCTCCTGGCTCTCGAAGCTGCTTTCCGTAGCTTTCGCATTTTACTGCCCATTCTTGCTTTCAGCATTTTCGCATCACTTGCCTTCTCTTTTATCGGACTGATCCGAAATGATGCCCTTCAATTCTTGTGGCATTTGCTGATGGATTTGTTAAATGCCTTGCCTGGATTTTTGCTGGCATTTGCGCTGAGCGCACTTTTTGGAAACGAACGAACCACCTTACTCGTCGCAGCAGTATTTTTATTGCTTCCACACCTTTCCAGGTTTTTTGAAAGCCAAATTCGACTGCAACTTAAAACCGATTTTGTGCTCAACTCGATTTCTCTCGGAGCCAAATCCGGTCATGTTTTCTTAACTCACCTTTTACCGGATTTATTGGCATCCACCCTCTCGATGCTCCCTTTTTTGATTACCCGCCTTCTGGTCATCGAAATTTCACTGTCATATCTGGGACTTCAGTTTAGTACTCACGGCGAAACCTGGGGGGCACTCCTTTATCAGGGAAAAGATTACTTGCTGGAAGCCTGGTGGATTGAAGTCATTGCCGCCACCCCGCTCATCCTCACTCTTCTTTCATTCCACTTGCTTTCAAAGCGCGAACAAAATTAAACTGTCTTTATGAGTAACCTCGATTTTTCGATCGGCGAACTGATCATCATGGGCTTTGAAGGAACCACCCTCTCGTCCGACACCCTGCAAACCATCCAGTCCGAGCAAGTCACCCAATTCATTCTTTTCAAAGAAAACTACGCCAACAAAGAACAACTCATTGCCTTAACTGACGATCTACAGTCTTATTCCACTTCCAGTCCTTTCTTGATCACGGTCGATCAAGAGGGCGGCCGCGTGCAGCGTTTTCGAAATGACTTTACCCTGCTGCCCCCTGCCCGCAAGATCGGCGATAAAGGCTCTGTGCAACTGGGCTATGAAATTGCCCAACTTCAGGCAAAAGAATTATTCGCTGCCGGAATCCAACTCAATTTTGCTCCCGTTTGCGATATCAACACCAATCCTGCCAATCAGGTCATCGGTGATCGGGCTTTCGGAAGCGACGCTGAAACCGTTTCAAAATTTGCGGTGAGTCTCTTGCGGGCGCACCATGGACAGCATGTCGAAACTTGCATCAAGCATTTTCCGGGGCACGGAGATACGCACCTCGATTCACACTTTGCCCTGCCGACAGTAAATACTCCGCTCGATGTTCTTCGCTCGCGCGAATGGGTTCCTTTTCGCCAGGCAATCCAGGCCGGGGCAAGGTTTGTCATGAGCGCCCACCTGCTCTTGCCTCACCTTGACGAAAATCGCCCAGGTACTCTTTCGGATACCATCCTGAAAAATTATCTGCGGGGCGAATTGGGGTACCAAGGAGTCATCATCAGCGACGACATGGAGATGCATGCGATCACCAAACATTTCGGTGAAGACGATGCCCCAGTCATGGCACTCCAGGCAGGCTGTGACCTTCTTTGCTATCGCCATGAAGCTCAGGCAAAATCGGCTATTCGCTCTATTAAAAAGGCACTTTTTGAAAAGAAACTTTCGGCAGAAGCGTTGCACCAGTCTGCACTTCGGGTCCGCGCCGTTCGTGAAAAAATCATTCTTGCACGCGACCACCTGACCCCTGCCCAAAGATTAGAACTCATCGGGCATCCGAATCATCTGAAACTGATCGCAGAAAACTTCTAGCCCTGAGGGATGTCTCCCGAGCCATTGGTGGTCGGGATATCAATTCGAATCGGACGCTTGCCGGTTTCGTTCTGAAGCTCTTCGGCTTTTAGCTCGAGTGAACCAAAAGCTTCCTTGTTAGTAGACCCCTTGGTCCGAGGCTCTACTGAGAGTCCGAAAAATATCATATTGTTCTTGTTAAAGTCTTTTCTGAGCAACCGAATCACCACTCCTTTTTCAGAGCGGTCTTCCCACTCATTAGCGCTGACTTTATGAATTTTACCCGCATGGGACTCTTTTTGCTCGAGTCCTGCAATCATGGCGAGCAACAAGGAGTTCATTGATTTTGAATCGGCTGTGTAATCAGAACGAATCGACGGCAACACATAGAGACTCGAGATGCCATTTCTCGCATTATCGAGTTGCTGGCTCCAGTTTCTGGGCTTTCCATCCTGAGTATAGAGAAACCCGAGCAGGTAACGTCCGGAATAACTGAGGTCCTTTAGATTTTTCTTGAACTCGTAAGGAACCGTATCCGATTCCTGCCTGCCAAATGGATTTACTACCGCCGAATTGATGATGGTCACTACCGGAACTGTCATGACATTTTTCATCATACCAGGCACAAAACCTTCTACTACCCAGGTTTCGAGATCCGTACCGGTAATCATGCGCAAATGCACACCCTCTTTGGTTTCCTGCTCGGAATACTGAGTGAGCAGACCATTACGAAGAACTTTCTGGTCGGTTGTTTTTCCGAGTGTGGCCAAACTTTCGCTGATCGAACTCGGATAATTCTGAATGGTCACTCCGGCGCCCGAAGTATCAACCAACGCGACCCGATCGGGCAGTGGCACCAAATTAAAGCCGTTCAAACTCAAGAGTCCGATTCGATAGCCAGGCACATAAACATGACCGAGCGACATCAACACATGCTCTTGGGATTGATGATCGAGCTTTTGAATCTCAGCAAACTCCTTGCTTCCGGTCACACAGTCGAGCGTACTGTCCTTGTGCCAGGTATCGCTGCCAGATATTCCGAGATAAATGGCTTTTTTTAGCGTTTCTTTGGCTTTCTCCGGCTCGTGAGTATAACACTGATCGCAGGCTTGATTGTAGCAGCCGAGTCCGTCTCCGCCCCGACAGGCTTGCGCACTCCAGACGATACTCGAGGACTGATCTTTCATTTCGATCGCACGAATCGAGCCTGCCCAAGTACAAGCATCCGGATTTACGATCGAGCATGCCTTTTCAAAGATATGTGTGGCATCCGGATACTTTTTGAGACGGTAGATTCGTTCACCCAGAAGATTACAGGCGATAGGATAATTCTGATCACACAGTTCCTGAAAATGAAGAAGCTCCATTTGCTTCTGACTGTCGACTTCTTTGGGTATGGACGAGC
>CAIKYX010000211.1 GCA_903831745.1 Oligoflexia bacterium | reverse complement strand
GGCGCGAAACATTTCCCTCGAGTCCCTTATAGCGGGTAGAGAGAAAGTTTCTCTCAAAATCCTCAACCGCTTTATAAAAATTCTGCATTTTTGCCGATTCACTATAGGTGCCGCCAGATGCATTTGATGGAGTTGCTTGATGCGATTGATTGAATTTAGGCGGAAGATCGAGCGGAGAAATCTCGGTTTCTTCCGACATGCTGTAAAGGTATTGCACGAGATTCGAGAGTTCCCGGATATTTCCCGGAAACGGGTATTTCTTGATGATTTCGATGGTTTCCGGCAGAAACTTGATTTTCGGCAATTGATGACGATGGCTCTCTGAAAAATGTTCCAGCAAGTCCTCGATATCATCCGTGCGATCTTTCAGTGGAGGCAGATTGATTTGCAGGACATTCAATCGCTGAAGCAGGTCTTCCTTGAATTTTCCCTGGCGTACCAGTTCATCGAGGTTCTGATTGGTCGCGCATATCACGCGAAAATCGAGGGTCTGCGGCTTGGAAGATCCGATTCTCAATACTTCTTTTTCCTGAATCACCCGCAGCATCTTGTTTTGGATTTCAAGCGGCATGTTTGCGAGCTCGTCGAAATAAATCACGCCGCCATTTGCCTCTTCAAACAAGCCCGGAGTCATCTTGTCTGCGCCGGTAAATGCGCCTTTTTCATAACCGAAGAGCACGCTTTCTGCCACCGTGCTTTGAATGGTTCCTGAATCTACGGTAACAAAGGGTTCGAGTGAGCCATCCGCGAAAGTTTTTCTCAGGGCTCGTGCTACTACTTCCTTACCGGTTCCGGTTTCTCCAAAAATAATGATCGGAGCGGGGCTGACGCGGGCGCGATCGAGCTGTTTGCGGATTTTTTCGATTTGCGGACTTCGGCCGATCAAATTGCGGCTTTGGTAGACGCGTTTGACTTCGGATTGCGACTGAAAATTCTTGGTTTTCAATTCCTTGCGCTCGAGCGCCTTGTCGAAAACGTGTTTTAATTCATCTGCACCGGCATCTTTAGGAACATAATCATAGGCGCCAAGCTTCATTGCAGTTCGGACGAATTCAAAACCGGTCTTTCCGCTGAAGATGACAATCTGAAGATCGGGTTGAGATTCAAGTAGTTTTGGAATTGCTTCGAGACCTTCTCGGTCGTGGCGCATTTCCATGTCGAGAAGGACGATGTCGAAGTGATTTTTTTTCAGAATCACCAGCGCTTCATCACTGTTGTATGCACCCTTTACGTCGAAATCTTTTGAGAGGACCGTCTTCAGTGCCAGATGGATGTTCTGGTCATCGTCGCAGATCAGGACCTTGGGTTGATTTTTTTTGGTGATCATTGTCGTTTGTTTCCTACGGCAGTTTTTCAGTCGTGTGGCCCGGGTGCCACAGTCCGTACTTTTTTGAAGATTATACGGCTTTTTTCGCAATAAATTAATCATTATTTCATTGGCCCTGAATTTGCTTTAAATGTCCGTAATTGAATAAAAGGGGGCATCATGCTTGAAGTCGAAATTTTCAAAGAGTGTTTTTATTCCGGACGACTTTTGTGGATACGAGGGCCTGCGGGAACGCGGAAAGTCCGAATTACATACGAGCTATTGAAAAATTGCAATGTGCTGGATGCGCAGGTGGTGCAGCTCGATCTTTCTGCTTTTCTACGTTTGTTCGAGATGGGGATTCCGCGCAAGACGCTCTCTCATTATCGGGTGTTGATCGTGCGGGGTTTTGATCGCGCTTCTCGAAAAAACTGGGAGCGCTTTCTTCATGTGCTGGGCTATTACCGCATTCTGCAGTTTGAGCTAGGGGTGCGGGTGATCCTGATCTCGGATGAAGAGTCTGAGTGTGGGGATCCGTCGATGGAGCGTGAATTATTAAGCCTGAAATCGATGATTTTGAGAGTTTCTGGAGTAGGGGAGTTGGACGAGGGGCTGGATAGCCGCGTTCATTTCCTTCTAGAGGAGGCGTGCCGTGTGGTCGGAAAGAGGATTTCAAGAATTTCGGAGAGCGGAGCTCTGTTTTTGGAGTCTGAAACGTTTCAGGGGCATGACGAGCAGGTTTTTGACCTCTTGGTGAGGGCCGTTCAGAATTCTCGGGGGAGTGAGCTGACGATCGAAGATTTGCTGGCTCCGTAACAATCTGCTTTTATTGGGTTAATTAGCTTAGACTAAATGCACATTTTTATATTGCCAAAGTTTCGATTTGGTGGTACCCATAATGTTCTGCCGCTAACAATGGCCTCTGAGTTCGAAATGAGTAGAAAATCTCGTTTGAGGGTTTTTATTGCGTTTAAATCAGGGTTTTTTAGCGGTCTGTTCTTTGAAAACTTATTTAGTGATGACATAAATCAAGCTCTTCAATTTCTCACACAGGGATTGAACGAGACTTGGATTAGTAATTTAAAAGAGAAAGCGGGCGTGAGGCTTATGTAAATAAGCTGAAACGGAGAATGTTTTTTACGAGACATTCTCACCTGAATTCAATTCTAAAATTTGAGAGTCATTTTGAAAATAATACTTTTTAAATGCCAATGTCATGATCCCTAAGCAGATCATGACTAATAGTTTGAGATGAGATCCGTTAGGTTTTTAACCTGACGGTTAAAGGTTTAGACAAGTAGATGAGACTTCGGTTTCATCTGCGAACAAACATGTTTACAAAACATGAGAGTTTGATCCTGGCTCAGAGCGAACGCTGGCGGCGTGCTTAACACATGCAAGTCGAACGTGAAATGTAGCAATACAGAGTAAAGTGGCGTACGGGTGAGTAACACGT
>CAIKYX010000210.1 GCA_903831745.1 Oligoflexia bacterium | reverse complement strand
GATCTCAATTTTGAGTATTTTGTGCAAACTAGGTCCTGATCCTCGACATTGTCGAGAATCAGGACTAGTTGATTCCTTTGGGTCTCCGGAAGTGGGCATAAAAGCCTAAATTTCGGACAAGGGAATAACCAGACCAGCTCGTGATATATTTTTTGCGGAATGCCAGATGGATCATCGACCATCTTTATCTTGAAGATGGGCTCAATTTTCTTCTTAAGTGTCTTTTCAAGTGCAATCGTTGCATCTGCATCTTTTTTTAGCTTCACAAGTGATTCTTCCTGAGTGAGGACCTGCTCATGAAAGACGCGGATTTGGGCAACGTATCTATCACGTTCTTGTAAAAGTGCTGGGTCGAAGTGCTCCTTCTTTATATTGGCCTCAGCGATCTTAAGTTTGGATGAATAGAGTTTTTCTTGCTCTTTCAGTTTCGTCAGAGACTTGCTGGCAAGATCTATAGCTTCCCGAGCCCGGCGCTGCTCATTAAAGGCATTAAGATAGGTGCCCGAGATTATTTTTCGGCACTTTTCGCGGAAATTATCGCTATCAGGATTCTCGCTCGTTTGCGCCAATGAGTTGTTGCTCCAGTGAACCAAAATTACCAGCGCCAAAAAGTACCTTTTCATGGGTTCTCCTATTCACATCAATTGCTTACATTGTAGCACCTGGGGGTTTAGAAAGTCACGGGTACGGGGGGTGCAATGGATCACCTAAATCCGCTGAATGTTCTTGAGCACAACCACTTACAGGATTACATTACCCGCACTATCGTTTACCGCTGTGCTCATGGTGTACCCAGTTACCGCCTTAGAGGGAATAGTCATGCAAAAGAAGGAAAACTTTGTCTCCGATAATCCGGACTGGCAATTTCATTTTCAAAATAAATTGGATTTCGCGACCTATTTTGAATTAACCGTTCAAGAAGAACGAGAGGCACTCGGAGCTAGCACCGCCGACAAATACCGCCAAATATGGGTTGATATGCTCAATCAGCTTGGCGAAATTGTGGGATCATCGATCGCACCCAACCAGCGAAAAGTTGCCAGCGAAGATGTGTTGCTAAAAGATGGCGAAGTCATTTTTCCCCAAGTGACTTTAGATAACCTTGAAACGCTTAAAGCCATCGGCCTACCCGCTGTTGGCATACGCTCAAGTTTAGGTGGATTGCCTTCGCCTTTTGGCGTGGACGTAAGTTCAGTCGAGCTTTTGTACCGGGCGTGTCCATCGACCTATCTCAATGTGACATGGTATTCGCCCATTGCCCGCATCATCGCGGAATTTGGAAATGACGCACAAAAAGAAAAATATATTCCTCGCATCGCAGGCGGAGAGTGGTCCGGTAATATGGCACTCACAGAGCCGGATGCAGGTTCTGATCTTGGTAACCTTAAGACCTACGGCGAAAAACAGGCGGATGGATCTTGGAAGTTATTTGGAACAAAACGATTTATCTCTAACGGTCCGGGCCAAGTTTCCCTGGTGCTTGCCAAAGGTAGCAAGGGTGCCCAAGGTCTAAAAGCTCTAAATTTATATCTTTGCCTTCGTAAGTTTGACGATGGAACTCACAATATTAAGGTCACGAAGCTTGAAGAAAAAGTGGGTCTTCACGGTTCTGCGACGTGCGATCTCAACTACGATGGTTCCCATGCGGAATTGATCGGCGAAGAAGGTAAGGGATTCAACTACATGTTGCACCTGATGAACGAGGCGCGGAT
>CAIKYX010000209.1 GCA_903831745.1 Oligoflexia bacterium | reverse complement strand
TCCAAAATCTGCAACAGCATCGGGTGCAACCTCTCGCTTCTTCAGATCTGGAATCGCTGGTATTGCCTACTCCGATTCAAACGGTCATACTCAGGCTTCGCTCTATGTCACTTCGCCAGGCAATAAACAAATTGTTCAATTTGCTTACAACTATGCGACACAAACCTTCGGTACAGGAAGCACTTATGCCATGGGTACACTTTCAGCAAACATTGGTAACCCAACTCCAATTGGTATCGCGTATTACCACGAGCCAAGCAGCAGCACGACTAATACTAACGATTACCTTTATATCACTGCAGTCGGATTCAGTTCTGGAGCTCCCTACACTGAAACTGCTGCCGGAGTCGTAAAAGTAAAAGCGAGCACCATGGCCGGAATCGGTTGGATCGGCGAAAAAACGGACGGAACGTTTAACTCGACTTGGTCGAACGCAGGAACCGCCCAAAACGGAATGAGCCTTTACGGAGGATTCATGTTGCCTACTGGTGTTGCAGTAGATTCGAGCTTCATCTACGTCTCGGACGAAAAACAAAATCGCGTGTACCGCTACTTAAAATAGAAGGCAGCATGAAAGAAGTAAAACCAATCCTACTACTTCTTACCCTTCTCACGATAGTCGGCTGTAAAGCAGGCGGAAGTCTTTCAGACAACAGCTCTCTCGTACAAGCACCCCTGATCGATCAACCCATCATCCTCACACCGACGTCAAATACCACGCCACCATCTGCTAGCTACTATTCCAACGCATCGGTTTCGCCATTGACGATCAGCGGACTTTGCCTCGCAGGTGACCGGGTAGTGCTCACTGGCGATTCTAACCAAGAAGCACCGTGCAGTATTTCAGGAAGTTTCTCTTTCTCCGTCACGAAAAACATAGACGGAGTGTATTCGTTTCAACTCGCGCAATACGATGGGCTCGGAAAAACATCGCCATCCACCTTGTTGCTCTGGATCAGAAAATCCAACATTTCTGTTCCTGTCATCAGCTCGCCCACAGTACTTTCAGACTATTATTCGATGAAAAGCGGAATCACTCTCAACACTTCTTGCGAAGCCGGTTCAACCATTAGCTGGACAATCAATGATGGCTCCACCCAAAATGATTTTGCTCCAACCACTTCCAATTGCCAAAACTCGCAGTACTCGGTGAACCTTCCGGACGAAGCAATCCTGCCGGGGTTTTCGTTTTCTGATGGTAATTATACTTTTGTAGTCACCCACACCGACCTCGCCGGAAACAGCGCTCAAAGCACATTTACCTGGCACAAAAAAGCGATTACCGTAACCACGACATCAGTAGCAAACTCCGTGGCGACTCAACTTCCTATTTCGATCATTGGCGGCTCAGGAAATTACAATTACGTTGCCAGCGGCGGAACATTCGATTCTGCGACGAAAACTTACACCACAGGACAAGTAGCTGGAACGCTCAACACCCTGACCGTGACTGATGCAGTAGATGGTGCGTCTTACAATGGATCTTTTTCGATTACTCCCACCTCTGGCCCGGCCGACCACTTCCTGGTGCCTGCACAATCACTCTCGAGCACTCCTCTCGTGGGTGAAACAGAAACACTCTCTGCTCAATTGGTCGACGCTTATGGAAATGGCGTGGCCGGACAGCAACTCGTTTTTACCCGAATGTACGGAGACGCAACCCTTTCGGGAACGCACATCAAAAGTACTGATTCAAGAGGCTATGCCTCCATCACCGCCAAATTAGGTTATTCTTTTTTATCTAGCCAATTTCTGGTTTCACCTTTGAGCGGAACACTTCCGGGCGTTACACCCACGGTTAAAATCAATACCACCGCAAAGACAAACGGCTCAACGCGATTCGGTTTAAACTATGCTACCCAATCGACCGGAATGGCCATGGCCATGGGGCAGTTCACTGCATCCAGCCAAGGAGACATCGTGGTTGCGAGTAGCGACAACTCACTTGGGCTTTTGACCGGACAAGGAAATGGTTTCTTTTCGGCGATTTCTACCCTTCAAAAAGACGGCTCGAATCTTCTCCTTTGCCCAAGCGGGCAAATGCCCGCACAGATTCTAACCGGTAGCTTTAACCGAGACTCCAGATCCGATCTCGTGATCGAATGCATTCCGAGACCTGCTACGATTTCTAAAGCGGCGTCGATCACTGTTCTTTATAGTGATGGAAATGGCGGCTTTGGAAATGCAATTTCTTTTCCGCTCCCTCTGGGTTACGCCTATTCACAAAACACTTTGGTTGCAGCCGATCTCAATGGCGATGGTCTTTTGGATATTGCAGTCGCAGGAACCTATTCTGGCGACGACATCACTCAAAGCGATCTCGTCATTGTCTATTGGGGTATTTCGGGCGGCACCTTTTCTACAGACTCCACCACCACTCCCACCACCTATTTGTCGATCGGGGCACAAGAATTCCCCGTTGCGATCGCAGCCGACACCATGACTGCTTCCGGAAAAACCGACTTGCTCATCGCCAATGCAAATACAGGTTTGGTAAAAGTCCTGACCAATCAAGGTTCGGGAACCTTCACCATTCCGGATGAAAATTTAGGAACCAATACCAACCTGATCCTCAACGCCGATCTTGGACTGGTCTCGCTGACAACGGCTTCACTTTCGAACGGTCACAAAGGCGTAGTGGCCCTGAGCACGAACGGTTTATTTGTGTTTTTTGGCGACGGAACCGGCAACTTCTCGGTCATTTCTAACGCCCCACTCGGGCTCAATGGAACTCCGAACAACCTCATCGCCACGCACCTGAATAGCGACACGGATATTGACATCATCGTTTCAAATTCATCTCCCGACGGAACTCTCGGTATCGTCCACGGAAACGGTGACGGCACATTCAATGTTGTTCAGGAGGCCGCCGTTCAACCCTTGTCTAACGACACGCTTTCGGCCACTGTTGCGATCCAGGCGTATCACGCTCACGGAAGTTCGGGAGCGGTCGATATTTTTGCGCTCACGAATCAAGGCGGAATCGGCACGACCACGGTGCAAGAACTTCCGAGCAACGGGGATCTCAATTCAAATGCGGGAATAGGTTTAGTGACGACAACAGGACTCAATACCACTCCGGTCGCGGGAGTGGCTGCGGATTTTGGCGATGGGCATTTAGACCTAGCCGTCGTGAATCAAGTAACCAATTCAGTTTCGATTCTGACAGGATCGACCAAAGGAACCTTCTCGCTGAAGCAAACATTGGTTTCAGGAAGCTCTCCTGTTGCCATTGCCACTGCAGACCTCAGACACAATGGAATTCTCGACCTGGTCGTCGTAGAAAATGTTTCAAACTCGATTGGCATCTTCCTCGGAAAAGGAGATGGCACATTCGGTACCCGAGTTCATTACAATTCGCTCATCAGCCCAACCGGCGTGGTCATCGAAGATTTTAATCGTGACGGCATTCTCGATATCGCAGTGGCGGATTCGAATGGCGGAGGCGAAGTAACCGTCTACCTTGGCAAAGGAGATGGAACCTTCAATACTCCAACCCACTATACCATTCAGAGTGGCCCTGGCTCTCCGATCGTACCTGTCAGTCTTGCGGCCGCAGACTTTAATGGAGACGGAAATATCGACATCGTTACCGTCAACGTCGACGGCTCTTATAGCGCCTTAATGGGCCAATCGAGTGGAATTTTTGCAGATCCTACCTACGTTTCGTTAAACGGCGTGAACCCGGCAGGAATCATTACCGGTGATTTTAATAACGATGGAAAAGTGGATATCGCGATTCCTGATTTGGCGAACTCAAATATCAATATTCTTTTTGGTTGGACAGGCGGCGGCTCATTCAATCTCGCCCATGCAGTCAACAGTGTTGGATTGGATTCTCCTCCCAACGCTGTAGTGGCAGGAAACTTCTCAGGTGTCACCGGTGCGACCGATCTGATTGCCACTACGGGAAATAGCAATACCTATGACCAGATGAATGCGACACTCAGTACTTCACTGGGTTCAGGCTTGCCCACTGTCATTTTTGGAAACTACGCTTCTTCAATGGGTTTAAACACCCAAGGCGGATCTCTGAGCAGCACCATCGTGACCGACATCAACCACGACGGAAAACTCGACCTTATCATCATTGATTCACTGAACAATCAAATCATCACGCTCTTAGGCCAATAATTCAATTTTTTATGCAAGGAGCGACTCTAGACGAACCTTTTGAGCGCACCCAGACCTCATTGACTTCTTTTACCATTGCGGCATCGCCGGACGCCTGAGCAGCTTTTAGCGCGGACAAAAAAAACTTTTGAGATTCCGGTTCTTGTAGCTTTTCTGCAACGCCTAACCAATGAGCCCTGCTCGATGGGTTCTTCTCATTCCTGTAACCCTCTTCAATCCACTCCCAACGCTTGCTTGGGCAAACTTTTGGAAGGGATTCGAGCGCGATCTCTTTGACGAGATGATCTGAGGAATGAATCCAACTCGAAATCTCGGCCCCTGCAGAGGGATCTTTTGCATTTACGAGTGTTCGAATTGCTGAAATCTTAAAATTGATATGTTTGTTTTGCTCGGCCATCTTTCGATTCAATCTCAGAAGCGTTTCGTTCACAGGCATGATTTGACTCAACTCCATCACCGCAAATCCCGCTCGCTCGTTCCACTCACTCGCCTCGGCCCAATCCAAAAGAACATTGAGATGAGGTTTTGCTTCGCTCGGAGAAGTTTGCAACAAGGACCGGTACAATACGCCCTCGGCCTGCACCCGTTCCGCTTCGGTGATATCTGGATTTGCCAAAATAATTTTCATCGGCCCCACCTGATCCACGGAAGGCTTCTGATGGGCGGCTAGAATCACTTGTGCGCGAACAAATACATCTGAATCGCGAGCTAATTTTTCTTGAATTTGAATTGATTTTTCGTCCTTTTTTCCGCTCAATGCCAAGGCAAGGCCTGCCTTGATCAAGGTATTCTTCGAATCGCTGAATTCATGAAGCTTCTCGATAATTTCAGGGGAGTCTTCATTCGCCACCCCTTTCATGACTCGAAAAATCTCGTTCGGATCTTGGAGAGCACCGTGCTTCATCACTTTTTTGAATTCTACGATATTTGGATTTACATCCGTTCGGTTCCTGAACTTGATGACGCAAATTGCAACCACAAGGATCAATACCGAAACCACAATGGCCATACGCTTTCTATTCATTCTTCTATTTTGCTTGAGGATTACACGTAAAACAAGTTGCTGAACGACTTACCATTGAAAATAAAGCTGGCAACCCAAAGAAAAGAGACTGAGCGATGACGGATCGGGAATCGTCGATGACATCGTCTGTGAAATCATCAGTTCGGGGCGAATCCCAAAGCCATGAGAATCCAACGGAATATCCGCCCCCCCTCTAAACCCGAAGTACACCCCGGATGCGGTCACATCCGGCACAAGGTCTCCCGGACGACTGATGGAGCCCAGAGCCAATCCTGCCCCCACCCCGACATAAAAGTGGGGCCCAATCACCGTCAAAGTAGGCTCATGAGTAATCTCTTTTGCCCCCCAGGGGATCGATCCGAAGTAATAGCGCCCACTAAATCCAGTAAAAGACACTCCCGATGAAAAGGGGGCAAGCCGAAACCCACGAGTATGATCGATTGAAACTGTAGTCTGTTCGCTCATGATTCTTTCTACTCCAATCATGAACACGCCCGGCCCCTCACTCCGATGCACCGCCTGGCCAGCCGCAAGCGAATTTGAGGAAGTAATATTTTGATTGATTCCCGCACCGCCATACCCGAGCCCTCCGAGAATGCGGTTATCACCGGCATCGGCAGTTGAAATCAGAGCAGAAAAGCAAATGCAAAGTATAAAACTAAGCTGCTTTCTGTTCATTATTTTTGGTATCTTCCCCTGGTGCGTGAATAAAAAGGGTTTCAAGTGAAACCTCGCCGGACTCAACCAGCGCCTTAAGACGCCGAGCCAAGCCATTGAGCACCTGATTTACTTCTTTTTCAGAGCGGTTTTCGGTTCTTTCGAGATCATCCATTACTACCTCTACGGTCATCGGCGGGCACACACTCAGAACCTTTTCTTTCATTTCAGGAACAAATCTGAGGTACACCAAAACTTCGTCGGACAATGCAGATGAAAACAAACGCTTTAATGAATCTGTTGGCCACTCCTGCACAAATGCCAGCGACGGCAATACTCTCTTCACCCGGTTGATTCCGGGGCTTTGAATACGAGACAACAAGGTCAGTTCTTCTGCCGGAGTCAATGCGTTGATTACCTTGATGAAGGCCGAATCGAGAACTACCATGTCGCGACTTCCGGCACTTGCACCCGAAAGACTCGATTTCAACTGACCATCATGTGCTTTCAATTCATCAATCGCGATTTCATTCAGATCGATCGCCTCAGCCAGAATCTTCATCTTGGTTGCTTCATCTTGAGAAGAAATATATTGATTGCGCTCTGAATCAGGCATAAAAAGCGTTACTAAAGTTTTCATTTTCGAGTTCTGATCGACTAAAACCTGATTGAGCATTGCCGTCTTCATGGTCGAGAGATATCCAAACGGCCTAGACAGTGTTTCTGCGCCCAGATTCACGACCATCATCAGATCCCAATAGACCTTCGAGAGTACGTTCCGTTTTTCGATCACTCCCACTTCCGGCATCTTGCTAAAAACCTTCGACAACTCCTTCATCGCATCTACCGGAATCGGCAGTTTTCCCATTTCGTTTCCGACCACCTCGGCAAAACAAGCAATTTTCAAAATACCTTCAGCTCCTGCTTCGCACCAGGAACTCAAAAGAGATGCGCAGTCCTGATTCAGGCGCGGTGCCATTTCCAAAAGTTTTTTGCTATATTCCCTAATTTCTTTTTCTGCTTTATTCAGATCCTGATCCAATTTTGGCGCATCATGCTCTTCGCCAGATTCTCCGCCGAGATCGCCTTCACCATTCGCACCATTCTCTTTTTCGACATGTTCACTCATTCTTGGCAAGAGATCCGAGACAGAAGAACTATCATTCCCCGCACCAGATCCGGCACCAGATCCGGCACCAGATCCGGCACCGGCATTTTCATCAGCCGTTTTGCGTGAATTCGAAACACTCCAAAGAATAGCACCGAGGAACAGCGCCAAGGCCAAGGCCAATTGACCGATCAAGCCTTGAAACCGATTCACGTCATCCAGTAATGTTTTGGGAGCTGCAACCGGCTCAAGCAAATAAGAGACGACACTTTTTCCGTTTGTTCCAAATTCTGTTTTTACTCGATCTGATAAATATTTTTCGGTCTTGGCCTTGACTTCGTTTCCGAGTGATGCGGTCAGCCCCACCGAAATATTCACCGATCGAACGACATAGGCACTGACAAAGCGATCGAGCTTCTCATGAAGTTCCGGGCTCATCACATCCTTTAATGCCTCATCCAGATCTATCGTTCCTAGCATGAGGTCGGCAGGAAGCGCATCAGAAGATTGGGCTGCCGTTTGGCGCGCTTCATCTTTCTTTACATTTTTTTCCTGGGTTTGATCCAGAAAGAGTTCGACCCCTACGTTAAAATATTTTCGATCAAGAAAAGTAGAAATTCCCTGTGAATAGCGTCTGGCCAACAATTCTTCGAGCACCATTTTTGCAGAGATTGCCTCTGCCTTCAGATCCATCGCACTCGCCAAGGAGGCAGTGGCAGAAGGCGCACCCTTTTTGACAGCGGTAGCTGCGCTCGCCACGCTTGCCGAAAAAAAGAGTATTGCGATGAGCGTCCGAAATTTCATTTTTTCTGACCGCTCTCTGAAGCCGGAAGGCGCGATGGGTCTTGCCCGTTGATCCGGGCGATCATCTTAATTGCCTCTTCCATCTTCGGGTCATTCTTTAACGCCTTTTCGTAAGCATGAAGACTCTCTGGAAATTTTTTCTGCAGAAAATACACCGAACCCATCATAGAATGAGCCCTTGCAAAATCCGGGGCTATGGCCAAAATCTTGTCTAGCTCCGCTTGAGCGCGCTCATACTCTTTTGCCAATGCTAATTTTTGGGCCACAAAAAGATGATCTAAAATTTCGCTCGCCAACTGATTCTGCTTTTGATCTTCTCCTGCCTTGAGTGGCGCCTCAATTCGTGTCACCAGAGTACCAAAACGAGTCGCAGGAACAGCAACCCGCTGAGAAACAAACCCCTTCTTTTCGATCACGACCGTAAAATACTCTCCGGACACGACCTCTTCGCCCACGGTTTCTTTCACATTCGACAGCGGAATTTCGAGCGGCGTTACCCCGATTTGCTTTTTCTGACCGGTCTTTGGATTTTCGACGAAAACATCTGCTTGATGGGGGTCGCTCTTCACAATGAACTTCGAGCCCGCACACGCACTGAGCGCCAGGCTAAGGATTACTACTATCGAGGTAAGGAAGGTACTCTTCATACGCCTTCTCATCGTAATTCTTTCAATAAATCTTTAAGTTGCTTTGCCGCCCCGAATGAAACACAAGTCAATCTATTGACGCATTAAAATAGGCAGAAAGTGCTTGTTTCGCCTTTAAGATATCTTGAATAGAATGAAAGACTGAATGGAGACCGAGAGCACTCAATCCAATAGCCCTGAATCTGAAAAGCGATTGCAGTGGTTTCTTTACGAGAGTCTCGAAGAAAAGGGACCTTTCACCTGGCAAGAAATTCTGATGGATCTTGAAGCCGGTGAAATCACCCACCGCTCCTGGGTATGGAGCCCAGGAATGCATGACTGGTGCACTCTCGACCAAGTCCTCATTCAAAATCAGCAAAATTCTGTCCAAAAAAAACTCCCAGTCACACCCCCTCCTCTAGCGTTACGCCCCTTGGAGAGCTTAAACAAAGTCAAGCATCTGATTCCAACGCCTCCGCAAACCGAAAAGAAAAGCATTCCAAAACCAAATTCGATTCAATCCAAAAAAGTACTTTTTGTGGGTTTGATTCTGGTGCTCGGCCTCACCACGATTTTCATCAACCGACGCTCTACCTTGCCCGCTTCACTCGCGCGCGAACTACCGAGTAGCGAACTGATTAGAGCAAATCGATTTTTCGATCGAAGCCCTTCAATCGAAGCACTTCAACCCTGGGTCACCATCACTGTTGGACATGCCTTGACTCCAGATTTCTATGCTTTTGTGCCCCTCAAGAACGGAACACTCATTGACGTCACGCTAAAAGGAAAACCTGGAGGGCTTTTAGGCCGTAACCATTATCAAAAAACACAAACATTGGTTTTGCAAGACTCGTGGGCGAAATCAAAACCTTTTCTCGACTCTGAGAATAAACCGCTCGCTCGCGGAAGTTATACTGTAACCCTCAATTTACACGGAGAAACAAAACCATTGGCAGTGAGGGCATATTTTCTGGGAGCCCCAAATGATTCAGCATTCGCTAACGCACTCAAAGAATATCACCGCACCCAAGAACAGAATTCAACTCTCGAACGAGCAGAACTCAAGCAACTGATGAGCACCTTGGAATCTCAACTGGCCAATGCCAATCGTGTATTTCATGAAGCTCTCAAAAAATCAACTTCGAGCAAGGGCCATGTTGAAATTGCTTCCGATTCAGAGTGGATGCAACTTCAAAATCAGATTGCAAACTCGCTCAGGAAATATTCTCCTGAACGCCTCGACCAGGAAACCTACCACTTTGAACTCTTCGAAGAGTTTAAGACCGCTGAGACTAAAATTCGAGAATTACAAAAAATTCAGCAAATTTTCCTTCTGAACCATGGGCCTGAGAAAGAATTGATTTTAATTTTTAATCAGGAAAGCACCCTGCAAAGCGAGCTGATTCGCCTGCAGGGTTTGACCCAAAGAGCGGATATTCGGGTTGAAGAATAGAATCGGGCTTACCTCAGCGTTTGCTCGCGCGTCGGACGCACAATTTATTTGAACGCCGGCATACCCTGTTGAGCGCAAATCAAACTCATCTCCTGCCCATCCTGAATTCCATTCACCGAAATAAAACTGTCAATGAAGCATCCACCACGAGTGTGATGAGTCACCACATGCAGTTCTGCAACTTCCGAATGCTCAAATTTGAAGTCATACCCTTCAGCCCGACTCACGCAACGATTCGGATAATCATTATGCCACAGTGTTGCAGTACCGACCGCGATCGATTCACGTCCATCAATCGTAAACTCGGCAGTCGCAGTTCCGCCCTCTAGTTTGAGTGTAAGGTAAACCGGATCAGGAACCCCCCTGAGGCGAGTGGATTCACAGATATAGGTCTCAGCCGCAAACGCCTGATTTCCACACAATAACAAGAACATCAACATCATTTTCTTCATACTCTCCTACTTTCTTCGCTTAGGATTCGCACATACGACTCCATTTATATCAAGACCCCACCCTTGGGTGGAAGAAGCCTAAAAAGCGTTTTGTGATAACGCAGGAAACAAGTACGGGGGAAGAAAAAAATGGGGTGACCAACGGGGCTAGGTCAAGCGCTCGTCGTGGCTCAGCCACTCCTCCGCCTGACCACCCCGAATCGCTCTGCTCGCATCCAAGCTCGCAGGCAGACGTTTAGTCTGCACGCGATTCTCCCTTCAATCCCCGTCGGACGGGCGCCATTTCTTAAAACCCTTTTTTAGGAAGTCGAACGAGGTGAACGAACGCAGGCGTACACAGAAGTACGTTGAAGTGAGTGAATCCGAAGTGAGACGATGTAAAAAAGGGTTTTAAGAAATGGGGTGACCAACGGGGATTGAACCCGCGACACCTGGAATCACAATCCAGTGCTCTACCAGCTGAGCTATGGCCACCACACACAACGAAATGAGTTCCCAAAATAAACCATAGGAGCCAAGGTTGTCAACATAACCTTCTAAAACCCTTGACTATTTTGACATAATTCGTTTTGCTGGAGGTATGCAGAATAATAAATTCGCTTTATTAATGGCTTTTTTAGTCCTTCCAACTCTTTTTGTTTCATCACAGTCCAAGGCAGGAGTTTTTAATATTCCGGAGTTCGTGGACTATAAAAACTGGGCTGTTGGGCTCGAGCCCGTCTTCACTCTCTCTACCCCAAAGGTCGTCAATACTGAGAGCAGTGGCGTTGGTTTTAATCTTAAATACACGTACGGAATTACCCCCCTCTCAAACCTACAGGTCGGCATTGGCGATGGCTCTGGAAGCAAAGGCTTTCGTCTGGGTGGAACTTACACGTGGGATATCATTCCAAACCTAGAGCATCAGATTGGCGCCGGAATCGCGCTGCAAGCGTATTACTACAAACTCAAGTATTCGAACGGCGAAACAGAAACCACGTTTTATCCTTATGCCCATAACATGTATCATACCGAAGGCCTTGATTATGATCCCTACATCGCGGTTCCGGTAGGCGAATCATTTAATAATGGTACTTATCGAACCATCCTTCAATTGGTGCTCGGAACCTTCTTTAAAACGTCCCAGTACTTTGGTTTAAATGCCGAAATCGGATTGAACCTGAAAGACACCGACACTTATATTTCGCTCGGAGGCACGTATCGCAACTGATCGCCTGATTTCATTATCCAGTGTGAATCGTACGGACCTCTCCCAGATCAAGGGTGTGTGTTTCGATATTGATGATACCTTCTCGACCGAAGGCAAAATCACGGCCTCAGCATTTCAATCTCTTTGGGATTTAAGAAATGCAGGCTTCGCACTCATTCCAGTTACCGGAAGACCGGCCGGCTGGTGCGATCACATAGCTCGTTTCTGGCCAGTCGACGCAGTAGTAGGCGAAAATGGCGCGTTTACCTTCTTTATGAATGAGCATAAGCTTCAGCACTTTGACACCCAAGACGAAGCTTCGGTACAGACTTCAAAAGCTAAACTTCAAGTGCTTCGACAAGTAATCCTGGCAAGTTTTCCAAATGCCCATTTTGCTTCAGACCAGAGTTACCGTGAGTTTGATCTCGCCATTGATTTTTGTGAAGATGTGGCACCTTGGCCAGAGAGTGAAATCGATAGATTGGTAAAGCTTTGCGAGGCACAAGGTGCGATTGCAAAGATTTCATCGATTCATGTCAACACCTGGTTTGGACGATACACCAAGATCGAGGGAATTCGTGCTTTTCTAAAACACGCAAAAGAACTGAAGCTTTCACTCCCCTCTTTCGATGAACTGATTTTCATCGGCGATTCACCCAACGACGAGCCAATGTTTGAAGCGTTTGATGCGAGCGTTGGCGTGGCAAATTTAAAACCGTTTTTACCCAGACTTCAACATCCACCGAAATACCTGACTACCGGAAAAGCGGGAGAAGGCTTCTCGGAGCTTGCCCGATTTCTTCAAACGAAAAGTTCATGACCGGCCAGTTTTCGTGCGTCGTATGATTGAAGTGCCACCACTCGTGCTGAATTCCTTCAAATCCGAACTCGTTCATTTTAGCCTTCAGTAAATCGCGATTCTGGCGCTCGAGCGCAGCTCCCCCCGGGTAGGTGGCATAAGCTTTTTCATTCATTTCGTCGAAGTCGCTTGGCATTTCGGCAGGTCGACCCGAATCAAGGTAAAACATCGACAAATCGACCGCGCAACCGCGATTATGAGAAGAGCCATTTTCTGGATTGGCCAAAAACTGGCGATCATGGGTGTTCGATTCATCCCAGAATAATTTCGTCACCGACCAAGGTCGGTATCCATCAAAAAAGAGAATTCCAAACCCGTGCGGTTTTAAGGCTTCATGAACTTTGTAAAGATCCTGACCGACATGCTTTAATAAGAAAGCGCCAGGTGTTGGGTAAACGACGCGGCCCATGAAGTTATCCGTTCTCGCATAGCGAATATCAAAACGAAAACCCAAGCGAGCGGCTTCGAGATCTACGAGAAGCATCTCTTTTTCCTGTACCCTCAGTGAGTAAATCAATCGGCAAGCTCTCCGACATCATCTTCATCCTGCGGCACGAGAAAACGATGGTATTCTTCGGTAAACGCAATGGGTGATTTTCCGGGCTCATAGCGAACGCGGTCGACAAATAATACTCCGAAGAGGTGATCGAGCTCATGCTGATAAACGGTCGCCGCAAATCCTTCGGCAATGATGTGCTGAGGCTCGGCTTTCAGATCGAGGTAATCGACTCTGATTTTTTGCGGTCGATACACGAGACCGCGAATCTCGGGCACCGAAAGACAGCCTTCCCAATTTCCTTTTTCGGTTTCATCAAGGACGGTAATCTTCGGGTTGATAATAACGGTCAGGCCCTGCTCTTCAGGGTAATCGATGATCGCTACTGCCACCGATTCGTGAATTTGTGGCGCTGCAATGCCTATACCGCGGTATTCGGCCATGGTTTCAATCAGGTCGCGCACGAGTTCTCGAGTTTCGACGGATAGAATCTCTTTCTTGCTCAATTCACGGGCTTGAGCCCGAAGCACGGGATGTCCCATGCGGGCAACTTTTCGAATGGCCATGTTTTATGCTACCTTCTTTTTCAGAATAGCATAAGGTGTGACCCGATTTCGACCCTTTTCCTTAGAATCATAAAGTGCTTCGTCCGCATTTTTGACGACTTCACTCCACTGGTTGCCATCTTCGGGATAAGTAGAAACACCGATACTGGCAGAAACTTTACCCAAGGGCTGGAACTCTCCGAACTGAAACGCAGTTCCTTCAATCAACGTCCGTACTTTCTCGGCTTGAGCCAGAGTGTCTGCAAAGCCGGTTTCGCGGCAGAGAATCACAAACTCTTCGCCCCCATAACGACAAGCCAGGTCCTGGCTCCGACAGGCTTCTTTGAGGATTTTTGCCACTGACTTCAGCACCTGGTCGCCTGCAGGATGTCCATTACGATCGTTGTATTTCTTAAAATGATCTACGTCGATAAAAATGACACCGTAGGAGTGTTTGAATTTTTCGGCTTCATGATGAACGCTGGCAATTACTTCTTTGAAGTAACGATAGTTTTTCAATGAAGTCATCTCATCGGTCGTCGAGAGATTTTTGAGGGCTTCATTCATTTCACGGAGCTCTCTTTGTGCGCGTTTTACCTCGGTAACGTCCTTAACAATGAACTGAATGACTTCGATATAATCGAGAATTTTAAGCGTGGTCGCAGATACCTCAAAAAAAGCCTGGTCACCGGTTTGATTTTGAAATTCGATTTCACTGGCAAATTTATGGTCCGCACCCTGCTGGAACTTTTGAAGCGCCTGCGAAAGAAACTTATTGCCTGCAGGATGGGTCGCCAGTAGTACGGGGAGCTCTTGCCCGAGTACATCACTTTCAGAAAGATGCAGAAGCTCGAGCGACGCCGGATTACACTCCAGTACCCTTAAGGAGTTCCGATCGACGAGAAATACCCCTTCCGACATTTTTAGGAACAACTCAGAATAGTTCGCCAGTTGAGAAAGGGTTCCACCCACCAGGCGGCCGCCGAGCACTTCGAGCAAAATATCGTCTTTTGTCTTTTTAGGAGCGGTCATACCACTCTTCTTATCGGCAGAATCGTCAAAAAATTGCCAAAAAAAATGAGTTTTTCGATAATTTTTGTCAGGCAAGCAAGTCCTTGTTTTATTAAACTATTTTTAAATAATATTCAGCCTTTGACGGACCGAGCCCCAGCATGTAAACCCACATCGTTGTAAAGGAGGTCTGAATTGATGCAGTTTTGCTTTTTGACCCCGATCCTGGCGTTTCTGATTGGCTCCGCACACGCCGAGATTAAAACCGTACAAATCCTGCATACGAACGACCTTCACGCATCGCTTCGAACCGCTGGCGCCCCCGCGGCAGGCGAATTCGAAATGGGAGGATGGGACCGCATCAAGTGGAAAATGGACGAGTTGACCGCTGCGGCGCAGGCCAAAGGCATTGAAACGATTCGTCTGGACGCAGGCGACTTCTTTGAGGGTACGCTCGACTACTTTCCTGACCATGGAAAGCACATCCTCGAAGCATTTCAGAGCATGGGCTACGACGCTGCAGCTTTAGGTAATCATGACTGGCTCATGGGTGCCAGTAGCTTGAATCTCGCTTTCAGTACTTCGCCCTTCTCTTTTCCAATCCTTTCAGCAAACGTGCACATTTCGAAAGCAATGACTGCGCTCAAAAACACAATTGTGCCCTTTAAAGAACTCGTTCGAAACGGAATCAAATTCGGCATCATGGGGCTTTCGACTCACGAATCACTTTACCGTTGGGTTACCGGCGTCGATTCTCGTCGTCGGGACTTAAAGATTTTGGATTATCAAGACACTACCTCCAGCGACGGCGAAGTTACCTCGACCATTCCTGGAATTGCGAATTCGACTGCTCAGACACTTCGATCTAAGAACAATGTTGTCATTGCACTGACCCATATCGGGTTCATCGATGATCAGATTCTGGCAGAAAACTCGAAGGACCTGGATCTGATTGTAGGCGGCCACTCGCATAGTTTTCTTGAAACTCTGAATGTGGCAACCAACCAGTCAGGGCGTGAAATTCCAATTGTGCAGACTGGAGTGAATGGTAATTTTATCGGTCGAGTTCTGATCGATATCAACGTTGATGCACAAGGAAACAACCTCAGTCCACCCAAGGTTCAAACCTATGAATTGGTTCCGGTCTATCAATCCATGCCGCTCAACGAGGACGTAAAAAAGAAGGTCGCCGCAGCCGAAGTCGCGCTTTCTGAACTGAAGGGCCCGACCTTAAACGACGAAATCGGTAAATCCGAAGTCAGACTCCTTCCGGGCGATGATGGCCCGAGCGCATACGGAAAGTTCGTAGTTGAAGCAATGAGAGAAGCTTTACATACCGATATCGGTCTCGACATCGGAAAGTTTCACGGCAATACCGCAGCGCCCGCTGGAACGGTAACCCGCCGCACCCTGATGGAGCTTTATCCTCGCAAATTCGAAGTCGAACAAAATGAAGGCCTCTATGTATATCAGACCACCATTCCGGGATGGGTCCTAGAGGTGGGCATCAAAGCCGCAGTCAAATGGGGAGCCTACCTTTCATTGAGCGGAGTTACTTTCGATGTCGACGAAATCTCCGAAGAAGAATTCAAACAAGAAAAGGCAAATGTCGATCGCAGTCAACGTGATGTGATCACTCGTTTTCGGGCAAGCAAGATCCGAATCAATGGCGAAAAGGTTTGTTTGCTTTGTGGCTACAGCATGGCGGCTCCTGAATCACTGATTCGAGGGGCCTACGGCATTTCGCCACTCTTCAAGCTCCTTTTCAAACACGGACATTCAAGCGGCATTACCATCTGGGATGCAAGCATCGCGCAACTTAAAAAAATAGGCACGATTCCCAAACTAAAAGAAGGGGATCACTACAATGTCCATGAATTTTCGAACCGCTACCAACTTAAAAATAAAATGAATCGTGGTAATTCTGATCAATATCATTCGGCATTTAACCCAGAAGGAATGCGGGCTCCTTGGTCGATCGAAAACCCTTCGTATGACGGCGGGCTTCAGGACTTAATGAAGCAACTCGAATTAGGCCCGGAACAACCAGACCCGAAGCACTGATTAATACGTGAGTGAAAGTTCGACTTTCTTGCCATTGGGATAAGCCCCCATACCGCGCATCGAAAAAATACCTTTGAGCGGAATTCGCCATTTGCCTTCGAAATAGCGGGAGACCCACTCGGCCCTTGAAAAAGAAAAGGCGTACTCGCTTTCGCCAAAATCTCCGGACTTTCGTTCGTTACGATTCTTCTCATCGGCGAATCCCCGCATATCAACCTTCACTCCACGCGTAATCTCAGCTCGGATGATCTCGGCCATGCGATCGAGTACGGAGTACCAGTTGTCACGGATCGCCACCTCGCCGTCCATATAAACCTCATCACCGGCAAAACGAATTACCACTGCATCTGCCTCGCGCGCGAGTTGAATGCCATCCATTTTTCCTTTGATAAAGGGCTCGCTTGATAATTGCACATAAAGCTCCTGAAGCTTTTCGAGTGCGGTAACCGACATGTGCTTATCGGAAAAGGAAGAGGCCTGGTAAAACTGCTGGGTAACCGCGCAGCCGGTTCCCCCTTTGGTTTTTTCGAGGGCATAAAGGGCTAATGCCACTAGAAAAAGCCCCATATAGACGACGGGACTTTTCATGCGTGCTTCTCGTGATGCGGAACGTGATCGAGAAAGCGGGTGTGTAATCTGTTTTTCAGAACCTCGCCCCCCACGCCATCCTGAATTCCATGAATGCCCTCTTCGAGTAGAAAGTAATACAGTCTTGCGCTATCAATCGAACGATAAAGACGCTCACTACAAATCGCCTGAAGCACGATCTGAAGCAGAAGCGAAAAAATGAAGGGAAGAAACGTTACCCCAATCGAGCCGGTTGCAGAATTCAAATACCACATGACCTGGCATAAGGTTGCTATCAAACCGACGATCGGAATGCCTTGAATGACCCGATCAAAATAGCTTTGGGCCAACGTGAACAACTCCTGACTTCTTAAGTAACGATTTCGCACCTGCGTGTTGACTTCGTTCTTGTCATATCCCGCAACGATATTCTTAAGCAGGAAGGAAACAAACTTGTCTTTGAGATCGGAGCGACGCACTTCGAGTGCAAGCAAACCGTCTTTGCGGATCGTTTCGGAAATCTCTTCTATCGAATGAATGAGATGCAGGTGATCGCACTTTGCGTATTCGAGCAATCGCGATACCGCACCGGTCTCGAGTTCTTTGGGAAATTGCAGAAGTGCGTACCCCAGGGTTCCGGCCGCGATCGAAAGGATAGAGAGAAAGGTAATTGAAAATCCAGGCGAAAACCCAGACACCTGTGAGCAAAGAATCAAAAACACAAAAAGTGAAAAAAACCCAAAGCCCTTGATCATCCTTGTTCCTAGTGTAACCTTAAAGTGAGATGAAATCAAAAAACCTCAGAATAGTTTCAGTGCTGGTAGTTGCGCTGCTCATCATCGGGATTTACCTGCTTTTTCATCGAGATCCGCTTTATCTTTCACTTAATGAAGAATGGATCGAAAATAATTTTCCTGAAAAAATCGATGACGACACCATTCTTCCCTATGGTTACACCATGGGCGTTTGGCCGAATCGCTTCGCCGGCGAACCGATCGTCATGAAAATGACATACCAAAAAGGGCCTCCTCAAAAATTCATTCAAACCATGACTCAGCTTTGGAAGCCCGTCGAAGTCGAAGTTCGCCTCGAAGGCCCGCGAACTATTCAAGAGGGGGTTTCAGTCGCACAGTGGAAGAAGTGCTTCTCGCATAGTTTTTCGTGCAACGACCAGAAGAAACTTTTTTTCGCATACGCCTTACCTGCACACGATCAGAAGAACGCTCAATTTAGCGCCGCGTGGTTTGACAGTCTCGATCCTTTGGGGGCCCGCGGCGTTCATTTTTCTCTCGATCACGGAACTTATTTTGTCGATCGCTATACTGTCATTACCGAAAAAGGGGTCGCTCAAAACTTTACCATTCAGTACGTAAAATCACCGATCGGAATCGAAGGTCGCGATCTTTTCGTAAAAACGCTGGGCGGGTTGAAAGTAAAAGACGACCTCGCCCCTTCTCGAGCCTGGATTCAAAACAAAATCAAGAGCGTGAAGCTCGGTGATATTCGCGCACTACCAGAACTGAAGGCGCGACTTCCAGAGCTCATCAAAGTACAAAACTGGATTTTCTCGCTATTGTCGGTAGACCCAACGCAATTGGCATCATTTTTTCACCTAGCCGGAGTCACCCATATGCTCGGATTGGATTTGATGAAGGCCAAAGAGAAAACCTATGAGAATCAGGAAGCCTGGATTTTGAACACCAAACCGCTCCTGGAATCGCTCATTCATTACGCAAAAGATTTTGATCCGAACGCGGTCGAAACCAAGCAAGCCGTTACCAATATGGAAGCGCTTTTAAGCGACGTCCTTCTGGTGCAGCAGCAAATGACTTCAAAAAGCCGCTAGTATTGAAGCGCTTGCAGGGCTGCGATTCGATCTTCAATCGGCGGATGTGAAGAGAACAGCAAGGCAATTCCTTCTCGACGGCCGGCAATTTGAAACGCCTGAATGGCTTTGGGCGCTTCTTCTACTTCAGGCGGCAAATTCATATTCTTCTGAAGTGCTCTCAGGGCGGAAATCATTTTCTCGCGACCCGCAAGTTTCGCTCCACCGGCATCAGCGCGGTATTCGCGAAAGCGCGAAAACCACATGACCACAATCGAGCCTAGAATTGAAAAGAATATTTCAAAAACCCAGACCAGAATAAAATTCATGAAACTGGGTCCGCGGCGCTCTTCTCTTTCATTGTCTCCTCGCAGCGCTTGCGAAACCACGAAGGCCGCGATTCTCGCAAAGAACATGACAAACGCGTTGATCACTCCCTGAATCAAAGTAAGGGTGACCATATCGCCGTTAGCAACGTGCGAAATTTCGTGCCCTAGAACAGCGTCGAGTTCATCCCTGCTGAGTCGGGACATTAACCCGGTCGAAACTGCTACCAAAGCACGTGATTTTGTCGGTCCGGTTGCAAATGCATTGAGTTCCGGAGAATCATAAACTCCAACTTGCGGCATTTTGGGTAAGCCAGCACTTTGCGCCAGATGATGAACCATTTGCACCAGATCCTGAAGGTTCGAATCGCGGGTGTCGGGCTCGATAATCTGAATTCCCATCATCATTTTCGCCATGAAACGAGACAACAGCAGTGAAATGAACGAGCCGGCCATGCCCCAGACGAGACAGAAAACAGCAAGCTGATCATAGCTCATGCCGTAGATACCACCGCCATAACCGCCCATGCCGTAATGACCGCCTGTCAGCATGCTGATTACCGAAAGTGTAATCGAAATCGTAATCAACACGAGTACGTTAACGATCATAAATAGAAAAATTCTTTTTGCCCAAACCATTGCTTCATCCTCCGATAGCGGGCCAACCGAGGGGGTGGCCTATATTAAAAATGGGTTATGTGATTAATGAGCACTGAATTCAAGTTGTCAAGAAGATGGATATAATGCGACCCAAAAGCCACCCAAGCCCGCTCCGGTCATCTTGACTGCCAGTGCTCCTTCGTTTAAAATACGCTCTTTTTGTTTGATGAGTTCGGGAGATACCAATCCCCAGGATTCAAAACAGCTTTCGCCAAGTTTCATCGCTTCGATCAATTGCTTTTCAGATTCTTTCGGCGACTCGTCAAAAGAAAGAAGTGCCGCTCGTGCGATTTCACTCGCTCGTGCCATCTGTGCATCCAGATTTTCTGCCTTCTCTACCAAGGCGACGCACTCCTTTGTCTTTCCGCGAGCACCGGTATCAATCAGTTCAAACCTAGGAAGCTTGCCTCCTTGCAAATAGCGCTCACCCCCATTTTTACGAGTATAGGCAATTGGCTCACCCGTCGCGACCACGGTAACATCCATGCCACTGCTTTTGCCATGAAAGGTGTCCTCGAGATGGGTTGCAAGAGCAAGACATTCGAGCAGATCTGATTTTGCATTCCGATACCAGAGTGCAAAGCGCGCGACGGCAACACAAAGGGCGGCAGAGGAACCGAGGCCTGACCCCATGGGAATCGAGCTTTCGACCTTTAAATTCCTGAAATTGAAATGTGGCTCTGAAATCTTCAGCCAAGCAAACGCTTTTTTAACAGTGTTTTGAATAGACTCAGAAGGCAACTCACCCTGAATTGTTTTTGAATAAAAGAGATTCAAACTCAGTGCGGGATACGGAAAAGCAAGCGCGGTGGCTCCACGAAGCACGCTATGTTCGCCGGTCAGCACCCATTTTGCCGGAACTCGGGTTTCAAAACTAGAGTTCATAAAATGCCCCTGTTCCTTGATTTGCAATCACATAAGTCAGAGCGGGATACTTTTCCTTGATCCAGTTTTCCCATTGCGGCAGTTCTCCGGTTGGCAAAAGCAAATGGACATTGGCACCGGCATCCAAGGTCAACACTGCATTTTGAGAAGGAAGCAAAGGCGATCCGTCTTGCACCAGGGCAATCCATTCGCGGCTCAGCGGTTTGAGGTAGGAAAATGAAGGTTCCGAGGTATGAAAAAGCTCGTGCATGTCGAGGGCTTCATCGAGCACCTGTTTTTGCAAAGCCTTGATATTGCCCGCCTGAAGCGAGCTTTTTACCTGACGTAAGCGCTCTTCGCTTCTGGTTTTTCTTCCGACAAAAAGTGGCGAAGTGCGCACTCGAACATGAGCTTCACTTGAGCTCACTTTTTTCGCTTCCGAATCGATCAGCAATATGATGTCGCTCCAGGTATTCTTGGCTCCAAAAAACGAATGTACTCCGTCCGATCGCCATTCGACCCAAGGACCGTTGATCGATCGACAGGCACTTCCCGATCCTTTTCCTGCCACCGCAGAAAGCAGCTCACGCAGATTCGAATCCTGTTTGAAGCGTTCACACCACTCATTCTTACGAGACCCACAAAGGAGCGCTGACCACGCAAGTGCCAGGGCGGCATAGCCTGATGCAGAAGTGGCAATGCCTGTGCCTGCAGGAACCGAGTTCACCGAACTGATTTCAACGTCATGAATCGGCCAAACCACCTCGAAGTCGAACATGTTCAGTAGCACTTTCCAAAGTCCCGGATGCTTGAGAAACCGCTGCACTTTCTGCAATCCTTCTTCAGGAGGAACATAGCCTGAAGCATTGAAAAATATTTCACCCTGCCCCTGATCCAATTCCTTAACCTGAGTGAGTGTTCCGAGATCGAGCGTCAGCGAAAAGCTGGCGTTTGCAGGATTACCATTCTCTTTTCCCATGTATTTGATGAGCGCAATATTCACCGGAGCAAACGCTTTTACGATATTCATGTTACAGGACTCCACATCAAATCACTCAGAGGTCCGAGATCTTTCAGTCCAAAGCGTAACGCGAGATCAGAAATGCGCGAGTCGAGTTCGTTTTGGTGAACTGCAACCAAAAATACATCGTTCAAGCCAGCCCCGCAGCCCTTCACTCCGGCAACATTCGGACAACGTTGAAAAGCATAACGAACTTCGGATGCAAAAGCGCTTTCAAGGCCCAGTTGCTTCAGCCAGTCCGCCCAGTCGCTGAGCACATCCAAACGAGAAACATCGTCCGACTCGAGGGTGTTACGAAGTTCTTCTACCCAGGCATTGGCTCTCGAAAGATCGAGCGACTTTCGTTCCCGTTTCAGGGCTTCGTGAGTCAGTATCTTTCGATCGCTCGGAACACTGAATACATGTATGTGCTCTAAAATCGGAGTAGGTTCGCATGCTGTGGTCTCGCCAACCCCATATTTAAACAGCGCCCGCCCCTTTGCCAAAGCATCCATTTGAACCACCAGATCTGCACCGCTCGCTTCTGGATGAATGGTACGATACCAATTCCAAAGCGAAGTACTCTCCGGAAACCTGTTCTCGAGAAAACAAGCGGCTGCCACCAATTCAGCGGTAGACGAGCCAAACCCTGCTCCCAAACCCGTGGACGAGATTGAAAAATCCAAAGGCCGATCTTTTAAGAATTTTGCGACGGGAGATTCTTGATGAAATACGAATCCAGTCGAGCGCACGTATGAAAAACCGGGTTTGACGGCTGCCAGTAAGGCATTGCCGCCTTGAATGACACTATATTCTCCCATTAAGAATATTTTTCCTGGAACGGTAATGGTGTCAAACACTGAGGCCATGCCAGTTACCCTACTGTACCTTCGAGCTTAAGTTCAAGCAATCGATTGGCCTCGAGTGCGAATTCCATCGGAAGTTGCTTGAACACTTCGTCGCAATAGCCGTTGATAATCAACTTGATCGCTTCTTCTGTTTCGATTCCTCGCGACTGCAAATAAAATAACTGTTCTTCGTTCACTTTCGATGCGGTAGCTTCGTGCTCGACCACTGAAGTCTTGTTTCGGACTTCGATAAACGGAACCGTATTGGCCTCGCAGTTCGGCCCAATCAGAAGCGAGTCGCACTGAGTATGATTCCGTGAATTGCTGGCTTGAGGGCCTACCACCACGGCACCACGATAAGTGTTCTTTCCGTGACCGGTCGAGATTCCTTTCGACAGAATCCGACTCCGGGTGTTCTTACCCAAATGAATCATTTTAGTGCCAGTGTCGGCCTGCATGCGTTCATTCGTGATGGCGACTGAATAAAATTCGCCGACCGAATCATCGCCCTGCAAGATACAGCTTGGGTATTTCCAGGTAATCGATGAGCCCACTTCGACTTGGGTCCAAGAAATCTTTGAAGCCCGCCCCTTGCACAAACCGCGCTTGGTTACAAAATTATAAATACCACCCTTGCCGGTCTCGTCGCCAGCATACCAATTTTGAACCGTTGTATATTTGATATTTGCCTGATCGAGCGTAACTAATTCGACAATGGCCGCATGCAATTGATTCTCATCCCGAACCGGAGCCGTACAGCCTTCCATGTAACTTACCTCGGATCCTTCGTCCGCGATAATCAAGGTTCGTTCGAATTGCCCGGTACCCTGGGCATTGATTCGAAAATAGGTCGAAAGATCGAGTGGGCATTTTACACCCTTAGGAATATAAACAAACGAACCGTCACTGAAGACAGCCGAGTTTAGCGCCGAGTAATAGTTATCCTGCACCGGAACCACCGTGCCCAGATATTTACGCACCAATTCACCGTGCTCGCGCAAGGCTTCTGAAATGGAGCAAAAAATGATTCCATGCTTTTTCAGTTCTTCGCGCTGGGTGGTCACCACGGAAACCGAATCAAAAACGGCATCGACGGCAACACCCGCAAGCATTTTTTGTTCGTGCAGGGGTATCCCCAATTTCTCATAGGTCTCGAGCAGTTTCGGGTCGACTTCATCCATGCTGTTCAGAAGTTTCTTTTGCTTCGGGGCCGAGTAATAGACGATGGATTGAAAATCGATTTTTGGATAACTGACATGAGCCCATTCCGGCTCCTTCATTTTCTTCCACGTCTGAAATGCCTTCAGGCGGAATTCCAACATCCATTCGGGCTCTTGTTTCTTTGCAGAAATGAACCGAATCGTGCCTTCATCGAGGCCGGGCGGCAATCGATCTTCTTCGATATCAGTGACGAAACCGTATTTGGAGTAATCATTTGAAAATTGTTCGTTCGACATAGGTTACCTACTCAATTCCTTACCAGATTCCCAAGCGGTCTTTGACTTCATCTGACGACATGGTTTTGGGATCCCACTTCGGTTCGAACACGAGCTTGACGTCCGCTTCTTCGATTCCGGGATACTCGAGCAGTCTTTTTTTTACACTGCCTACGAATACATCAGCCACCGGACAGTGCGGGCTGGTCAGAGTCATTTCGACTTCAGCTTTCTTGCCTTCATTTACCAATCGAGCTTCGTACACGAGACCGAGATCAATGATCGAAATGAACATCTCAGGGTCTTCGACCGGCCTCAGCCATTCTTTCAGTTCATCAAGGGTGCTCATGGTGTTCGAGTCCTTTCTTGAGGGTCGTCCAGGGCAAAAGGGCGCACTTGATCCGTACCGGAAAACGCTTCACGCCATAAAGGGCGACAATATCATCTTCGTCGGTTTCAGATGGCATTCCTGCAACGACTTCTGCACCTTGCATTTTTTCACGAAAACCTTCGACCATTTTGGCGACCTCTTCAGAGGTATGGCCTTGCACCCGCTCGGTCATGATGCTGGCAGATGCCATACAAATAGAACAGCCTTCGCCTTCGAACGTGCACTTCTCGAGCTTATTACCAGTCATTTTCAGAAAAAGAGTTACCTGATCGCCGCAAAGCGGGTTATAGCCCTTTTCTTCTTCAGTGGCATCGGTAAGTTTGCCCCAGTTTCGTGGGCACTCATGATGGTCAGCCAGAATTTCTCCGTAAACTTCGCGATAGTTGGTCATGGGCTACCTCTCATCTGCTACCTCGTTTAAAGAAAATCGGCGCTTCTTTGAGCGCTTTGATCAAAAGATTCACTTCATCCAATGTATTGTAAAAACTAAAACTGGCACGACAGGTCGCAGGCAGTCCGAGCTTCATCATCAACGGATGCGTGCAGTGATGACCGGCACGGACAGAAATTCCCTGCATGTCGAGAAAAGTGGCCAAGTCGTGCGCGTGCACGCCTTCGATCGCCAGACTGAAGATCGGTGCACGATGGTGCGCATCCGAAGGACCAAGGAGTCTGACGCCTGGAACTTCTTTGAGCGCCTGAATTACGGCTTCCGTAATACTCTGCTCGTAGGCTTCAATGCGCATGCGGCCCATGGTTTCGATATAATCGATGGCTGCTCCAAAACCAATGACGCCCGCAATATCTGGGGTCCCTGCTTCGAACTTGTGCGGGAGCTCGTTCCATTCGGTTTCGTGGTCACCCACGTGCGAGATCATATTGCCCCCGAATTGATACGGCGACATTTTATTTAAAAGTTCTTCTCTTCCCCAGAGAATTCCCACGCCGGTAGGTCCGCAAAGTTTGTGCGACGAGAACGCCATAAAATCAATCGGCCCGAGACGGTCGAGAACCACTTCGCCATGTGCGATTCCTTGGGCGGCATCGACTACGATAGTAGTACCGAGCATTTTAAAACGGGCGGCAAGCGAATGAATGGGATTGATCACTCCGGTGACGTTACTGAGAAGCGAAATCGCCAAAATCTTGGGCTTCAGCGCGAGTACGCGGTCGACATCTTTGGGGTCGAGTCTGAGGTCGTTCGTTAACTCGATGATTTCGAAGCGCGCTTTCTTGCGTTTTGCCAATTGCTGCCACGGAACGAAATTCGAATGATGCTCCATGCGAGTGACTGCGATGACATCGCCTGCCTGAATGGCCAGATCGCCGTACGAACTGGCGATCAGATTGATCGACTCGGTTGTGCCTTTGGTGATGATGATTTCGCGCTCGGTCTTGGCGCCAATAAACCTGGCAACCTTGCCCCTGACCGCTTCAAACGCATCAGTGGCTTCTTGACTTAACGAATACACCCCTCGGTGAACGTTTGCGTTCATCTGGGTATAATACTTTACGACGGCGTCGATTACTTTCTTCGGTCGCTGAGACGTGGCGGCGTTGTCGAGGTAGCACAAACGCTTACCATCGATCACTCGCTCTAAATTCGGAAAATCCTTACGGACAATCGAATTCATGACCACACCTCTTCCGAAAGTTGAAGCGTCTTCTTGACTGTATTCAAAATCTCTTGGTCTTGAACCCAATTTAAAGCCTGATTGATGAAGCCATCAATCAGCATTTTTTCGGCAGCCTCACCACTAATTCCGCGACTCTCGAGGTAAAGCGCCTGATTCGGATCGAGCGTGCTGGTGCTTGAGCCATGGGCGCACTTGACGTCATCATTGGCAATAAACAGTTTTGGAAATGAATCAACCGTAGCTTTATCCGATAGAATCAAATTCTTGTTCTTTTGATAAGCTTCAGTGTGGTGGGCACCCTTTTCGATGGTGACGAGTCCGTTAAAAATAATCTGAGATTGATCGCGAGCAATGCACCAAGCGTTCAGATCACTGCGCGTGTGTGGCTGCGAATGCAGGGCATGAACCGTCAACGAATGCTTTTGGGCACCGATGGCGTTTTGAACTCCTCGAACCTCGACTTCAGCTCCGGGCGCCTCTAAGTGAACATTAAGCTCGACATGATTATGAGTCGCCCCGTTTTGAATGATCGTTAATTTAACCTTGGCGTTCTTTTTGGCGCGAACTTCGAGATGAGCCAGGGCGCGTGCGCCTTCTGGTAAATTCTGAAAGAACACGTACTCGACTTCTGAGTCTTCCTTGGCCAGGAGCACCCATTTCGCAAGCAGAGGCTGCTCGAGTGTGGCAGGAGTGGTTGCGGGCATCACCCATTCGGTCAGGCGCGACGAACGGGTTCCCGCTTCACAGACAAATTGTTCTGTCAGTTTTTCGCTCTCGAGGATCAATGCAGATTGATTCTTAAATAGAACCGGCTCTTTCATTGCTAGTTTACCTTCTCGTTCAATTTTTCGACCCAGTCGTATCCTTGCTCTTCGAGCTTCAGTGCGAGTTCGCTGCCACCAGATTGAAGAATGCGTCCATCGCCAAAGACATGAACCTGATCAGGTTTAATATAATTGAGCATCCGCTGGTAATGCGTGATGACGATCATTCCACGTTCTGGACCACGATAAGTTTGCAGATTTTCAGACACCACTCGAAGTGCATCGATGTCGAGGCCTGAATCGGTCTCGTCCAAAATTGCGAGCTTGGGTTGCAGAAGTCTTAATTGAAGAGTCTCGAGGCGTTTTTTCTCGCCACCGCTGAAGCCATCATTCAAAGAACGAGTCATGAAGCTCTCGGGTACATCCAGTCGCTTCAGTTCTTCTTTGATCAAAGTTCGAAATTGGCTTGGCTGAAGCTCGGTTCCACGAACTGCTTTCAGGGTCGCTCTCAGAAAAGAGGCAACGCTGACCCCCGGAATGGCCACCGGATATTGAAACGCCAAAAACATGCGTTTTCGTGCACGCTCTTCGGGCTTGCACGCAGTAATGTCTTCGCCATCGAGTAAAATCTTACCACTCAGCACTTCGTAACCCGGATGGCCCATGAGTGTGTATGCAAGTGAGGTCTTACCTGTGCCATTACGGCCCATGATCGCATGCACTTCGCCACGATTTACTTTCAGGTTCACGCCGTTCAGGACTTTTTTATCGCCCACTTTTACATGCAGATCTTGAATTTCAAAAAGGGTGCTCATACGGTGGCCTCAATTGTCGGACTTCTTAGGTTGTTTACATTCTTTCGGGCAATCGATTCTGTTTTCGCCAAAGTTTCGCTCTCGGGTCTTAACAAATCGGCCAAAGTCATTTCTTGAGTAAAGGCTTCGATGTAGTTAGACAGAATCTTCCAAAACGGGCGGATCGAGCAGCTCGTGGCTCGAACGCAGGTGTCTGACTTGCCCGAAAACGAACTACAAAACTCGTCATCGAACTGCGACGAGTTCACACCGGCAAACGTTCTTTTACCTGCCAGGGCCTCGAACACTGCCTGAAGTGAAATCTCAGAAGGGGCTTTCGAAAGTGCAAAGCCGCCGTTAATGCCCCGATTGGCCTTAACCAGGTCTGCACGTTTAAGCAAGAGCATGAACTTGGATACATACTCAACCGAAAGGCCTTCCTTCTCGGCAATTTCTGGCGCCGAAAGGGTCTTACCCTCGGGCAACGCCGCCAAACGAACTGCACACCTAAGACCGTATTCTTCTAAAGCCGATACATTCATAATATGCGGAAAGCATGGCACATTTAACGAATTTAAACAATACTTTTTAGTATGGATTACACTCAACCCCGCTCATCAACGAATAAAGTTTCTAGAAACTTCCAAAACTCGACCCTAAGATCAAGACCACTATGATCGAGACGGCCGGAATGAGACAAGCCACCACAAAAATATCAAAATAAGAACGCTTGTGTGTCATCGCACAAATAGTCAGCAAACTGATCACCGCCCCATTGTGAGGCAAAACATCAAAACTTCCGCAACTCAGCGTTGCCACCCGATGCAAGAGTTCTGGCGATATTCCGAGTTGACGCCCAAGTTCGAGGTACTTTGCACCCAGAATCTCGAGACCAATACTGAGCCCGCCTGAGGCCGACCCCGTTATTCCAGACAAGACGTTGATCGCAATCGATTCGGAAATCAAAGGGTTCGAAGGCGCGATATTTAATACCGAATTTTTGACCACATCAAACGCCGCAAGACCTGCAATGACCGAACCATAACCCACTTCGGATGCGGTATTAAAAACAGGAAGGAGCGCGCCCATGGTTCCTTTATTCAAGGAGCCGACCATGTCCTTTTGATATCCCCTAAAGAAAAGCAGAATGAAAGCAATCGCCAGTGACACCGAACCAATGATCGACCAGAGGCCCTGCACGCTTTTTAAATCGCTCGATCCATATTTCGGTAGTGCCAGATAAGCCACGTTCCAATGAGGAATGATCAACTGGGATAAAATCAAATTACCCACCACCACAATCAACAATGGAATCATTGAGATCAGAAACGACGGTCCGGAAGTCTCGCCATCACTCTCAGCGAGCTTCAGCGGCAAACTATTCTGATCCTGCAACTCGCCTTCAAGTGATGGCAGAGCAGTTTGTGCAGTTCGATGATTCAGCCACATTACCCCGAGCACGAGCATGATCGCACCTGCAATGAGGCCCAATCCCGGCGCTGCAAACAACGTGGTTCCGAAAAACGGCATCGGAATCGCGTTTTGAACCGAAGGAGTACCTGGAAGCGCAGTCATCGTAAACGTAAATGAACCGAGCGCAATCGTGGCTGGAATAAAACGGCGGTTCAATTTTGCGCGATCAAAAAGAGCAAGGGCGATCGGATACACACTAAATGCCACTACAAAAAGAGACACGCCTCCGTAAGTTAGAATTCCACAAGCCATCACTGAAGCGAGCACTGCGTGCTTTGGCCCTAGGGTGTCTGATATTTTTTCGCCGATAGCGAGCGCAGCACCGGTATCACTCATCAACTTTCCGAAGATTGCACCTGTCAAAAAAAGCGGAAAATAATGGAGCAGGTACTTGGTGAGTGCTCCCATAAACACCTGGGTATATTGAGCGAGCAATATACCATTCGATGAATCCAGCCAAAACTCGTTTTGAAACAGGAGCGCCAGCAATGCACAAAGTGGCGCGAGAATTAAAACGTTAATACCACGATACGCAAAAAACATCAGAGCAGTCAGGGAAATAATTAACCCGATGATGCCAATCACCATGAAAATCCTACCTTTGTTGAAGCTTCAAATAGATGCGAGGAATTCTTTAATTTAGCGTCCGTTCGGCTGGTAACTGAAGCTCATCAGGTTTCCGCCGCGACTGAGTACGTATACCCAGTTCCGCGCCGGATCGACGGCCATACCACCCGAAAAACCAGAGCCGTAACCCACCTGATAACGGTAAACCATTTTGCCGGTATCACGATCGAGTGCGTAGATGTACTCGCTGCTGGATGCAACGATGACATGTTTTTCGAAAACCACGACATCCGAAGGAATACCAGTATCGAGTTCGAATTTCCAGAGGTCTTTGCCGGTTTTCAGATCGAGCGCATGCAGCTCGCCGTTCGAGCCAGGAGCAAACAAGGTGTTATCTGCGAGTGTTACTTTTTTAGAACCACCTAATCCATCGCGAACCCAAATGGCATTTCCATTCTTAGAGTTCAATGCGTAGAGCGCACCATCGTAGGCGGGAACATAAACCACATCGTCCTTCATGACGAATTCGGCATTCACATTCGAAAAGCGTTTGTTGTTATTCAGCTGTTTTTCCCACCCTACGTTTCCGTCTGTGCGGGCAAGCGAAACGAGGGCGCCATCGGCAAATCCCACCCAGATATCATCGCCCACGATGAGTGGGCGTGAGGCACCATGAATGACAGGTCCTGAAGTGTTCCGTCTTCGGTAATGCAATTGCCATTTGCCGGTTGCAGCTTCAAGACTCAGAATTGCATCATCACTCGTGGTAATGAGAAGGTCATTACCACTGACAGTGGGTTTCGAAGACACTGGATTTCTCAGTGAGTAAGTCCAGACCGTTTTTCCGGTATCGAGAGCCAGGCAATAGACCAACCCATCGCCTCCGGTAAAATAAGCACGATTGTTTTGAATTTCGATGGGGCTAACCACGCCATTTTGAATTTGAACTTTCCACTTCTCGCGCAAAATATTCGAATACAAAGACACTAGGCCATAGCGTTCGCTACCGAAAACCAAAGTGTTGTCAAAGATGGTCGGACTGACATATTCCATTCCGCCATTTACCAATTTTGACGAAAGGGGTTCGATCGAATACGTCCATTGTCGACGAAGGACTTCGCCTTGATTCTGAAAATGAGGCCTGAGGTTCCGCGAAGCGCAGGCACTTGCCCACACCGTCAGTGAGAGAAAAAACAGGGCTTTAAAAATCTCGATGGATGTCTTCGCCTTCGGTGCTGAATTCATTTATTGCTGCACCAAAGATTCGGCTTCTTGCGCAGGTTTAGAGCCAGGAAGCTCTTTATTCAATTTTTCTGCAAAGAGTTTTGCTTTCTCTTTGTCATTTAACTGCAGATCTACACGGATCATGCCCAGCATTGCTTCGCCTTTCAGCGCATCAATTCCTTCTGCAACACTTTGCTGATACGATTCCAAGGCTTCTTTCAAAAGCTTTGCTTTTTCCTGGGCGCTTCCCAACAAGAAATAAGCCGATGCCTTTTGAAAACTTGATTTTGCGAAACCGGAAGTGGTCTTCAAGGCAGGAATGGCGCTTTCGGCCTTACCGTAATCGAGATAGATATTTCCGAGCTTCAGGCCTGCTTCGAAAAGGACTCGGGTCGGAGCGGTTTTTGAAGAAATCATTCCATTCAATTCTGAAATGGTCTTAGAAAATTTAGTATCTACATCGAGCTTCAGCCCAGGGGCGCGTTCAGCTTGAGGGATTGCACTCAACTCTTCTTCGAAGGTTTTTTCGACTTTATAGAGAGCAGATCGTCCCTCTTGGTCTTTCTTATCAGTAGTTTGCTGGTAAAAGTAAATGCCAACGCCGATTACTGTCAAAGCGCCAACGATGGTCCAAACCGTGGTGGGATTAATAGGCTTTTGATTCATATTCTTATAGATGTATGTTTTGAATCGACTATTGTCAAAATAAAAGCCTATGTTACCCTGAACTTAAGGGGATCTTTCGATACATGAAATCAACGGTGAAAATTGTCTTACCGGTCCTATGCCTCCTACTCTCGGCCCCGGCAATTGCGAAAGATCTTACTCATCGCATAGGCTTGGGATATAACGCTCAATTCAATCAAACCAACGACATTAATGGCACTCCGGCCATCAGCCTTAAATACGGCTTGGCCCCTCGGGCAGTGATTGATTTGATTGCAGGCTTCAACGGCACTAAGAACAGTTCAGGGGTCGGCGCGTTAAAATACATGTATACGATTTTTCCAGAGACCTACGCCAATTTTTACGGTTTGGCCGCATTTGGCTTGGTTAACCTGAATGAAAAAAGTGGATCGGAAATCCTGGGCGGCTTCGGAGGAGAATTCTTCATTCCAGGCGTCGATAGCCTTGGAATCAGTTTCGAAACCGGCGTTGCCGTTCAGTCGGTTACCGGAACCACCATTTTAAAGTCTTATGGAATTAGCTTCATCAACGCAGGGATGCATTTTTATTTTTAAACTCATCAGGCCATTCCTATTCGGAATCGTTTTGACCGCTTCATTCTCAGGAAATGCTGCCTTCGCACAACCGCCAACCGGGCCAGACGCGCCTGCGGGAGTTGCGCCAGGACCAGCGGCCCCTCAGGGTGCTCCTGGACCTGCAGTTCCGACCGGAAAAAAAGAAGAAACCAACATGTTCGACCAATCTTCACCGTATCTCGAGTACGGCGATTTTAACTCGAGCGAAGAGGAAGATGCGGACACCGCTTACTTTCAGTATGGTCGCTTCTTTGGCGTGAACATTGGCTTGGGCTATCAGGCGGCTACCGGAAATCGCGGAATGCTCTATGAACCGGCGTTTCCCCGTTTCGATCTGGGAATGGAATACTGGTTCGATGCCCAGTTTGCCATTAATCTCGGCCTGTTTTTTGCGACCCATAATTTTTCGGATTCAGGCAAAAGCTACAGCGTAAAATTTACTGGCTTCGGTGTCGACTTGAAGTATTACTTTGACGTCAGAAACGCCTCTGCAGTGCTGAGCTTTTCAAACCCATTCCTCTTGCTGGGAGCGGGCTCTATCAGCGAGAGCCAGACCCAAATTCAAGACAATCTTCCGAATACCGACACTTCATTCAGCGTCGATTTTGGTGGAGGCCTTGAGTTTCCGATTTCTTACAAGAAGACTTATTTCATTCTCGAAGCCAAGTACAACACCCAAAACTTTCAAGATACCAATGAATCCAGCTTTTCGAGGGTTACCGATTTGTCCGGCGGATTCTTCAGTCTCCTCGGCCAGTTTATGTTTACGTGGTAATGTCATAAACGATTTTAATTGAAGGTGTTTTTGAGGTGTCCAGGGTCTGTACACTGATGAAAATTCTACAGGAACCCTCTCAAAACAACCTAAAATACTCCGTATCGTTCGATCTTTTTTTAAATTTCAAAAATATAATAATTACAGCTAAGTGAACTCGAATATCCCGACTACTGACCTACAATTTTGAATGGTGCCAGAGTTGGCTTACCCCTTGCACAATAGCTCGGCGCAGGAAGAGATTCCTGCTAACATTTTAGGAGTATCCCCTCTCTCTCTCTCCTCTTCTAAAATGTTATCTCTCATATCTCTCTCTCGCCCGGCGCCACTAACGTGGATTGCCGGGTTTTTTATTTTCGTTTACACTTTAACCATGGGTTATCGAATGGGTGTCGACGTCGGTGGTACCAAGACTGAAATCTGCATCCTTGCGTTCGAGGGCCGTGATTATACCCAATATCAAGTTCTGCATCGAGAGCGCTTTCCAACCGATCGCACCGGCAATTTGAATTCCTTTCTGAGAACCCTGAAGGCTCATGTTCAGGCAGCACTAAAACATTCGAACCTCGATCTGAGCGCGCTCGAAAGCGTTGGAGTGGGCCTACCTGGGTCGATCAATCCGGTAACCCAGGTCATGAGCCAGGGAAGCGTTGCCTTCTTTAAAGATAAAAACTTACACCAGGAATTTAAAAGTGCGCTCGGGTTCAAAGGCGAGATGCTTTTCGACAATGATGCAAACTGCTTCGCTCTGGCCGAAACCTATTTGGGCGCGGGCCGAAATTGGACTCAGGCAAATCAAGTTCCCATGAACCGACTGTGCCTGATCGGCGTCATCCTTGGAACGGGCGTGGGTGGCGGACTGGTGATCGAAGGACGACTGATTCGTGGGAGTCGCGGAGGCGCGGGCGAAATCGGTCATATTACGTTGGTTGAATCCGGACACCCCTGCTACTGCGGAAAATTCGGATGTGCGGAACAATACCTTTCCGGAACTGCGTTTCAACGATTCTATTCGGCGAGAACCTCAGCGCTCGAGCACCTCAGCGGAGCCGAAATCTTTAAGCGCGCGGATGAAAACGATCCCTTGGCTGTTGCAAGTATCGAGCATTACCGCGATTATTTGGTTACCTTTTTGTCGAATTTGTCGAACTTGCTTGATCCTCATGTCATTGTACTCGGAGGCGGCATGAGCACCCAGCCCAGGATTTATCCTGGAATTTCGGAACGCTTAAGCAAGGGCTGTTTCTTAACCGAGAATCCCCCTGCCGTCCTGCCCAACACTTGCGGAGATTCAGCGGGCGTATTGGGCGCAGCGCTCTTACCTTTATTTACCGGAACCGAATTTGATTGGGAGACCACACAATGACCACCATTAGAAAAGCGAATTATTCGCCCAGCTATTCGCAGATCAATGAGCCTGAAAAAGAACGCCTGATCCATGCCGAAATGAAGAAATTCAAACCCAAGGTAGAAGTAACCTTGTCCGGGGGCTCAGAGATCGCCACCGGTAGAATTGTAGAATGGTTTCCCAAAAGGCATTTCTTTATTGTCGAATGGGAAAGAAAGTCAAAAACCTTCAAAGAGTTGAACTTTGAAGACGCCGCGCTTCGAGTGTATTTTAAAGCAAAACTTTTCAGCACACTCGTGGTTTTTAAGTCGACTCCAGTACGTAAAGGCGATGATCGTTTTTCTGATTACCGAATTCCAACCGCCATGTATCAGCAACAAAGTCGAAGCGCACTTCGGGTGCCCTTAAAAAAGGGTGCGGGCACCCTATCGACTCCCCGTGCGGAATTTGATTTGATTGATCTCAGCGTCAATGGCGCGCGGATCAAGCACTCCAAACCCTCTCGCCGTTTTTTCAAAACGGGTACGGAACTGAGTCCGGCAAAACTCAAGCTCGGTAATTTAAAGCTTCACGATGAGGATTTTAAAATCGTCATCACTTCATCCACCCTGGATGATTACGGCTGTCGTTTTGTTGGAATGTCGCCCGAAAATAAAACCCTGATCAAACATTATCTCATCGACGCGCTGAGGGCGTTCTATGGTGATGTCGCAAAATAGTTTAACCCTAGAGGATTTAACCATGCACCCAAACCAGCAAGACCCGCAAACCTGGATGTACCCGCCCATCGAGCCCTATCACTCAGGAATGCTGTCGGCATCGCCTGTTCATTCACTTTACTTCGAAGAATCCGGAAACCCACAGGGCAAGCCAGTGATTTTTATGCATGGCGGGCCGGGCGGCGGAACCTCAGGCGATGATCGAAGGTATTTTAATCCAAACCTTTACCGAATTATTCTCATGGATCAACGCGGCTCAGGAAAAAGCAAGCCGATGGCGAACCTGGAAGAAAATACTACCTGGCATCTCATTGAAGACTTTGAAAAACTGCGCATGCACCTCGGCATCGCAAACTGGCAGGTTTTTGGTGGCTCTTGGGGCTGCACGATTGCACTCACCTATGCAATCACTCATCCCACTCGAGTGACCGAACTCGTCTTAAGAGGAGTATTTCTCTTACGTAAAAAAGAAATCGATTGGTATTACCAGCATGGCGCGAGCGAAATTTACCCTGATGCTTGGGAAAGTTATCTGAATCACATTCCGAAAGAAGAACGCGGCGATCTGGTGAAAGCTTATCATAAGCGGTTGACCTCACCCGATCCAGCGACGCAAGCATCTGCTGCAAAAACGTGGACGATGTGGGAGATGTCTACTTCACGTCTTTACACCACTCCAGAATTTATCGCAGCAGTCGAAAAAGACAGCGATTTCTTGTTAAAATTCGCCCGCATTGAATGCCATTATTTTATCAATCATGGCTTTTTCAAGGAAGACAACTGGCTGATCGATCACATCGAAAAAATTAGAGACATTCCTGCTGTCATCGTCCAAGGCCGTTACGACGTGGTATGCCCGATGGTCAGCGCGTGGGATCTGCATCGAGCCTGGCCCGAAGCGAAACTCAAAGTCATTCCTGACGCCGGACATTCTTCGCGCGAACCCGGAATTGCTCGGGCTTTAGTGAGCGCTACCGATAGCTTTGCGGCTCTTGGCCGCTAAAATAGCCCTAAGAATCCTGCATAAAAACAACAAAATACTGTAACCCCACGTTTTGCTTGCAGGATTAAGAATTAAAGGTTAAAACAAACTTCTCGTTTCAATTACGAATCGTCCATGGCTCGGTAGCTCAGTTGGTTAGAGCACTGCATTCATAACGCAGGGGTCGGCAGTTCAAATCTGCCCCGAGCCACCATTTATTTCTTATCTAAACTTAAGATATTAAATTGATTTAGACGCTGATTTTGGGCTCTTCCCCAATGAGAGGGGCATGTTCACTTTTGCTAACTACACATCACTATAACTCTTAATCGATAATTTTTAAAATTTCTAAATCCATAGGCACGTCTACTGATCTCCTCCATTCGGGTATG
>CAIKYX010000208.1 GCA_903831745.1 Oligoflexia bacterium | reverse complement strand
GGCCCAATACATCGCGATTGGCCGTGAAACCACGGACATTGATTTTTTGATGAATAAAATCAAAAGTCAAACGCCTGAAATCGAAGCAGCATTCCGTGAGATCGCTCTTGTCAATATTACTGATGGCTTTCAATTCAAATTTGAAAAAATTGAAGAACTTACTCAGCCACACATGGAGTATCCAGGTTATCGCATCAACTTGGCCGCAAGTTTTGGTAAAATGAAGGATAAAATTCAAACTGATATTGGCGTGGGCGATCTCGTGAACCCGGTCGAGAACAATTTTCGTCCTTTCGAGTACAAAGGGAAGCCCATTTTTGCCGGAGAAATCACTCTTCTTACTTATCCGGTCGTTTCAATATTTTCTGAAAAACTCGAAACAGTAATTTCAAAGGGAGCGTTCAACAGTCGGATGAAGGATTATCATGATCTATTGTTGATCCTTCGTGAGCCTGGGCTACTTGATCCGACGTCACTCAATCCTGCAATTTCTGCGACTTTTACCAATCGAGGAACGCCGCTGACGCTCCCGATCGAGTTTGATCAATCCGGTATCGATGCCCTTGAGCGACGCTGGGCTACTCACTTGGCAAGCTTAGGAGTGTTTCGACAGAAGCTAAATTTGCCTGAAACCATCGAAGAAGTGATTGCGGAAATCAACGCGTGGATGGCGAAGAATGGATTTATTCGCAAAGTGGGGCACGAATAGATGTTGAACAAAGATTGTAAGTTTCCTACAATAGGTAAAGAGCCGCTGCAAGTATGTGAAATGATTCTCTGGGGGCCGGCTCCACCACATGCAGAACCCGCTCATACTCGTCAATAATCTCCATAGTCGCGATCATTTTAAAATGACCAGCGCTCCATGCTTTCAATACCTGGTGAGGAGATCGAAATCTTGATTTCGATGGTCTTTTTTTATTACTGCCAGCACAGACTTAAAGCAAAAGTTGGTATGGCTATTTCCATACTTATATGGTAAAATGATCTTGTGGAATTCGATTGGGACGTCGACAAGGATTTTAAAAATATTAAAAAACACGGTGTCTCATTTGAGGAATCGGCGGAAACCTTTTTTGACCCAAAAGGCCTTCAGCTTCGAGATGCAGGACATTCGAATGTCGAGGAAAGGCTATATTGGGTCGGTAAATCAAGAGCTGGAAGAATTTTGACCACTTGGTTTACAAAACGAGGAAATACCATTCGCATCATTGGATGTGCTGAGTGGAGAAAGTTCAGGAAACTCTATGAAACAACCTAATTTAAAAGACTTAGTGATTGATAAAAAAGGTACTCAAAAAATGCGGGAGGCTGCCGCTCAGTCCAAGAAAGTGAAGATCACCATTAATATCGATGCTGACAGTTTAGATGAGTTAAAGAAAATGGCAAATCGGTCAGGAGCCTCTTACCAGAAGCTTCTCAATCAGCTCTTAAAGAATGGCTTGGATACGCAACACTCGGATCATAGCAGATTGGAAAAACTTGAAAAGGAAGTGGCAAGTCTTAAGAAGAAAATTGCCGCTTAGGTTCAAATTTATTTTTTTAAAACAAAAGGATTTCCCCACTTCGACGCTTTTGAGTCCTGAATCAGTTCTGCTTGAGCTCTTCGAATTGCAAGGGTTGCATCCTGGAGATTTCCTGTGCCCGCCGCGAATAGTGTTAATGCAAGCGCAAGGGGAATGAGTTTTTCAATATTCATGAGGTCTCCTTTGGTTTCTTTGTTTTGGAGAGGCATCTGTTGATCACCGATCTGATGGCAAAATAAGTCCATGGTTTGTTCATTTTGGTGACGTGTTTCTGACGATTCAAGGTTTCGGCAATGGCTTTGAATCCAGCACCCGACTGCCAGTGAGTTAAAATAATTTGGATCACTTTCTGCTCTTTGGGGTCTTCGACGGATATCCCTTTGAGGCGTGCATATCCGTAGGGAGTAGATCCATTGAGTTGTTTTTTCGGCGCCGAAAAAGTTGGATTCATGGCTTTTGGTAGATGGGCAAGGAGTCGATGAAGGCTGGTTTTTGGAATCCCAGTCAACTGGGAGATTTCAGTTAAAGAATGTCCATTTTGCCGAAAATGGGCAGCTTTTTTAAGAATTGCCGCGTCAAAGATCGTGCTAACATCAATGAAATCAACGAAATGTAGGGGTGGGTATAGTGTCACAGTCCCCTAACCATTTCTTCTTAAAACCCATTTTAACATCGCCAAACTACAGACTCGCCGAGATGCGGAGTACTTTACGTACACCTTACTCGGCTCACTTTGTTTGGCTTCCTTAAAAAGGGTTTTAAGAAGAACTGGTCTGTGGCAGCGAGGTTCGAGACTCGCGAAAAATTTTGCCTGCCAAAATTTGAGCTTAAGGTTCGACAGTAAACTTTGGGAGCCACGGTTTTCGAATTGTAAGTACTCAGTTGGTCGAGTGAAGCACTTTCTTGAGTGCTCAGAGGGGCTGCCCAAATTGAATCCTTGTGCCCCAAGTATTTTTCAATTCTTCAAATTATTTCAGAGTTATTTAATAAATACAATTCCAAAGCAAGTTTGAAGAGTAGTTAGTTTGTTGAAACCTTCTTTACCAATGTGCCTGCCAGTTTAGTTCTCGGCGCAACCAGATCGGAAGAGCGTCGTGTAGGGAAAGAGTGTCTTCGCCTG
>CAIKYX010000207.1 GCA_903831745.1 Oligoflexia bacterium | reverse complement strand
GCCCATAAGGCGAAAACTGAAAAAGAAGCAGACAATGCTTACCTCGGCGCTTTGAATGCATACGCTCAGGGTGGGGATTCGGATTCGGTAGCCCGGATCATGCGCGAGTGGAAAGAAAAATATCCGAAAAGCGCAGTGGTTGAAAAGTCGGTTAAGAATCAAGCAACCCAATTCTTCATTCGTGGCCTTTTCAATGATTCTGCTGAGTTATTTTTGGGAATCGGCCGACAATTTCGTGATCTTTCGAGTTACCTGACTTCAGCAGCCCTGTTTGATGGAGGGTTGCAGCGTCAGAAGGCACGCGATGTTTTCAAGATGTCGTTGCCACTTGCCCCGAATGACGAAGAGCGGGCAAAAATTTACAAGTCTTCTGCGATCGTTGCTTCCGATATGAAGGATGATCTTGGGTCGCTGAATGATTGGAAGTCCTGCTACTCGCTGAATTCTAGTTTAAAGGCCGAATGCGGATCGCAAATCGGAAATTATTATCTGCGTCTCAGTGACTATCGCCAAGGTAAGGCGCAGTTTGATGAAGTCGTGAAGATCAAAAAGGGGCCGTCTTCCAAATCTCCTTATATCGCGTACGCCCAGTTTCGAATGGCCCAGATTCTCGAGAAGGAAATGAAGAATAATCCCCTTCATTTTCCGGATGACCAATTGTTAAAGGCGTTTACCGAACGAATTGAAGAGCTGAAGCCGGTTTCAAATGCATATCAAAAGGCGATCGAGTTCGGTGGCCCATGGGGCATTGCTGCGACAGAACGCATGGGTGATCTTGCTCTCGGTCTTTCGAGCGAAGTCACCAAGGTGCTTCAAGATCCTCAGGCCAAAGTAAATCTTAAGCAAGCGCTCGAGCCGGTATCAGAGGCCCTGAAAAAGAAAGCACTCGATAATTCGAAAAGCGCCTATAAGCTCGCGCTCAAGCAGCAGATCCTTTCTCCTGCCTTGCCGGTGATTCAAGATCGTCTGGTTGAGGCGGGTGAAGCATCGATGAATCGGGCACAAGGCGAGCGCCTCGGGGTAAAGTTAATCGGCATGAGTCCGGATGGTGGCAAGGCCGGCCAAGAAGGCGCACTCAAACAAGTACGTGAGCAATTGCTTCAGACCCAGGATAATGCCCTGGCCTGGATCGATTACGGAAATTTGCTGTGGGGAACCGGTAAGCCCGGTCTTTCAAAAGTTGCGTACGAGCGATCACTTTCATTAAAAACCCGCACGGCGGATGCAACGAACAACCTGGCAGTGGTCATGGTCAGCGATCAGGGATTTGAAAACTGGTTTGCGGCCAATGAAGCGGTAGCTCTGTGGAAGAAGGCCCTGAGTGTCGAAGGCACGAACTCTGCCGCGCTCTTTAACCTAGGTCACTATTTTAACTATTTCAGGCTGTTCGAAATTGCTCTTCCGTATTTTGAACGTGCAGCCCGCAAGGTATCGATAGCCGAAGTAAATGATGGTATGGGAGTCGCGCAATTTGGGCTCGGTCGAAACACTGAGGGCGAACTCGAGCTGAAAAAAGCAGAGGAGCTCGGACAGAAGCCAGATCGTTTTGCCCGTCGTTATATTGAAGCCGGGATGTCGGACACTAAAAAAGGTTGTCTCGAGAAACTCGCGCAGATTTCGGGAGCGGCAGACTTGAAAGGCTTCGAGAAAATTTCGGTCGAGCGTTTGAAAATGAGGTGCGAACAATGAAAACCACAGGCGTGATGATCATCTTTTTTATGGTTTTGATTTCTTTCGCGCGAGCCCAAGAAGAAGCGCCAGATCCGGTACCGGTTGCTAAAAAAAGCAAGGCCGTACCGTCGAGCGGCAAGGCCGCAGCCAAACCAAAAGTAGTTTATGAAGAGAATCAGACGATTGACTTTGAAGGATTGAGTTTAGAGGGCGAATTGAAAACGCCGGGAGAATTCTATTTTCAGAATCGACCAGAATCGCGGTTCGACAATTTGACCAAACGGAGAGTGAATTTTCGGCGTGAAATGCTCAGAGACTCGGTGCAAAGCAACTAGGTCTTCGGGAAGGAATGATTTATGACGACTGAGAAAAATCTAAAGTCCGGTGAAGTAGCCCAGGCCACAAGTCAGATCAAGGCAGGGTTTGAAATCACCCAACGCGATGAAAAGCGAATGCTTCTGGTCCGCAAGGATCGGGTGGTGGTGGGTTCGGTCGAATCTGCCGACCTTAAGCTTACGGGAGCAAGCATTGCACCGATTCATGCTGTCATCGAGCTTAAATTTGCTCCGACAGAAGGTCACTCTGAGGGAAGAATTCTCGATCTCGCGAGCCCAAGCGGTGTTTTGGTTAACGGAGTCAAAGTCGTCAATCATATCCTGAAAAGCGGCGACGTCATCACCATCGGTGATGCGACGATCGCTTTTGGTTTTAGAAAACCCGAGTTTCATAAATCACTTCCGGATCAGGCACTGCTTTTGGTCGAAGAAAATGAAATCAAGCCGATTTTTGATTATCGTCCACCGGTCAAGGAAGCGCTCGAAGTCGTTTATTCCTGGAGTCAGAGCATCCTAAATGTCGGTCATTTCGTCGATTACGATAAAAAGAAGGACGATGTACTTCTCGGTGGCGAAGTGGGCGACGACTTCGTGGTTCCGGCGATTTTCTCGACAGCGGGCAGTTATACGCTTGCGTCGAAAGCCGGTAATCGCTGGGTGCTTTTCATTGATCCAAAAATGAAGGGTGTGCTTTACATTGATGGCGAACTTCACTCGGTCGAAGACTATCGTCGAAACAAACTGGGTGCCGATGCCCGTGGTTCGGTAACCCTAGGTGAGAATGATTTTGCCAAGATCGAAGCCGGTGGCGTCACCTTTTATCTGAGTCGCACCTTGGCTCCGCCGATTTTGCGTTCTTCATCGACTGTGGTGGCAGATCCGTTCTTAACCAAGACTCTGATTATTTCTCTCTTGCTCAGTGCTATTACCATTTTCTCGATTTCACGCATGGAGATTCCGCAGTCCGAAGTCGTGCAGGTTCCAGAGACCATTGCGACCATTCTCTACCATCCCGAGAAATATCAAACCAAACGACCGGTGGCTCGTGAGACCAAGAAACAAGAACCGGTAGCCGAAGAAAAACCGAAAAAGACGGAAGTCGATTTTACCAAGCCTAAAGAAAAAGAAGGCAAGGTGGCGCAGACCAAGTCGTCACAACCGGGTAAGAAACAATCCGGACAGAATATGGCCAAAGGTGGCGAAGGCGCTCGTGCTAAAGGCACCGAAGGAAAACGGGGAGCTCACGTTAAACAAAACGGAACTCCGCAGAATGCAGCCAATCGTCCTTCTCCCGAAGCGGGCAAAGAGCGTGGCGGTACGGTTTCGCAAGTGGCTGATAACGGCAACGTGCAAATGCTTAAAGGTGCAACCAACAAGATTCTCGATCTCCTCGGAGGTTCGGGCGAAAAAATCGGAAAATCAGGATCGAAGCTTTCAGGCTTTGGTGGGTTTACCACTCAGGGTGATGGCGGTCTGGCCCTCTCGGGATCAGGTAAGGGCGGAGGCGGCACCGCGGATACGCTTCTCGGTGGTACCGGTGATAAAGGCCGTGGTGGCGGAAAAGTCGGCACAGGACTGGGCGCTGAAGGAACAGGCGCAGGCATTGTCGGCGGCAAGACACGCGTAGAATTGAACGTGGGCGGTGGTGATGAAACGGTTGTCGTCGGTGCGATCGATCGTGATGCCATTGATGCTGCGATTAAGGCTCATCGCGATGAGTTCCGTTATTGTTATTCAAAGGAATTGAACGCCGGCCAGCCGAATCTCGGTGGTAAAGTCGTGGCAGCTTTTGTGATCGGCGGTTCAGGCCGTGCTTCGCAATTGGCGGTCGCATCGAGTTCGATCGGGAGCCCGAATGTCGAGCGTTGCGTGCTCAGCGTGGTTTCGCGAATTCAATTTCCACTTCCAGCCGGTGGCGTACCGGTAACGATCAAATATCCATTTGGATTCTCAAGTCCTAAATAAGGTAATTATGGAAAACACAAACACCATCCAATTTGCAGATGATCAGGCGGAATGGTTTGTCTCCGTCGGCGAAAAATACCGTGGTCCTTTTAAGGCCTCGGAAGTTTATCAAAAACTTCAGGCAAAAGAACTGAGCTGGATCGACTACTGTTACCGAGAAAAAGAAGGGCAGTGGATTCGTCTTGCCGATCATGCCACATTCAAGGCCCTGCAGCCCGAGGCTCCTAAGCCTAAGCCGACGATGGCGCCGCCGCCTCCACCCAAACAACAGGTAGATGAGACCAAGTGGTTCTTGTTTCAAAATGAAGCGCAAACCGGGCCTTATCCCACTGCCGAATTGATCCGCCTTTCGACTGCGGGTCAGATTCTTCCGGCCGCATTTGTATGGCAGGAAAACTTTTCGGATTGGAAACCGTTTGGTGAGGTAAGTGAACTGAAGTCAGTGCCGCAGCCTCCAGCGGCTCCTGCTGCGCCGAGCGTGCCTCAGGCCCCGCTCGATCGCCGGGTAGAGAAACGCGCTTTTCCTCGTAAGCCGCTGATGGCCCAGGTTTACGTGACCAATCATGCAGACTTGGTAACCGGCATGTGCCGCGATATCAGTGTAGGCGGCATGCAAGTGCTCACTGACACGATTCCGGGGCAGGTTGGAACAGCCATTCGTTTAAATGTGACCCCGCCTAAAGACAGTGGTCTTAAACCGTTTGCTGCTGAAGCGGTGGTCGTTCGTATTCTCGAAGATCAACGAGGATTTTCGTTTCGCTTTACCCAGATCTCGGATGACTCGAAGAAAGCCATTGAAAGTTATATTCGATGATTCAACCAGCGGGCTTTCCAAAAATTCCACTCGAATTTGATTACGAGACGGAAGTTCATAAATCGTTTGATGGCGAAAATTCGATTTTCTTAAATATCTTTCGAAAGCGCGATGTCGAGATCAAACGAGCGCTTCTGATCATTCATGGTCATGGCGAGCACGGAGGCCGCTATGCACACTTTCCGCATTATTTAAAAGACCGCTACGATTTGATCATCGCACCCGATCTTCGCGGACACGGTCGATCAGACGGCCTTCGCGGACACGTGGATTCGTTTGATGAATACGTCGATGATGCGATGCTGGCTTGGGAAGTTTTGGGAAAGAAAGTTTCTCGCAACACCGAGCGCGATTGGTTTGGACACAGCATGGGTGGGGCAGTGGTGTTACGGAGTTTTTATTACCGTCCCGAAATCGAAGCGACACGAATTGTTCTTTCTTCGCCGTGTCTGGGAGTAAAAGTCGAAGTGCCGCTCGTTAAAAAACTGGCTGCCCGCGCTTTAGCTCGTGTTTGGGGTTCGCTTCAGATGACCACCGGAATCGAAGCCGGTGCAATTTCTCATGACCCTGCAGTGGTTGAAGCTTATCAGAATGATCAGCTGATTCATGGCCAGGCGACACCAAGGTTCTATGTGGGATTCATGCAAGCACTCGAAGAATTACGAAACGCCGATTATCGTTTGCGAGATCCAATTCGGATACTGATTCAGGCAGCGGCGGAAGATAATATTGTTGATACCGATGTGACCCGCAAGTTTTTCGAGAATCTAAAAGCGGCGGATAAGAAACTCATCGTGTATCCTGGACTTTTTCACGAAATTTATAATGAATCGGCCAAAGAAACGGTTTTTCATGATTGGCTGAAATGGGGTTTTGAATGAATACGAATCAACCGGCCACCACGACTTTGATGAACCTGATCTTAGAGAAGAGTTATCGCGAAGGTGATTTTACTCTGTCGTCGGGCTTAAAGAGTACGTTCTATATCGATCTGAAACCGACCATTCTGCATCCGGTGGGCGCATGGGCCTTGGGCCAGGCAGTGGTCGAATGGATGAAAAAAGAAAAGCTTACTTTTGACGGAGTCGGTGGGTTGACCTTGGGTGCTGATCCGATAGTCATGGCCGTATCACTCGCGGCGTTACAAGCCGGAATCACTTTGCCTGCATCAATGATTCGAAAAGAACCCAAGAAGCACGGAACTTCGCGCTTTATCGAAGGGGTCGAAAACTTCAAAAAAGGCGCGCGCTTTTTGGTCGTCGAAGACGTGGTGACCACAGGAGGCTCGGCCAAGAAGGCAATCGAGATTCTGCGTAACGAAGGTTACGTGGCTGATCAGGTGCTGACCATTGTCGATCGCCAGGCCGGTGGTGCTGAAGAATTCAAGAAGATGGGCGTCGCTTTTCATGCGCTGTTTACCATCAGCGATATTAAAGCCCAATATTCGAGATAGTGTGAATCAATTAAGTCTCGAAAGGCATTCGATTAAAAATCATTGAATTGGTTGTATTTTGCGTGTGCAAGATTTATACGTGACGAGGCTGCAAATCGCCTCTATATTCAGCGACCATGAAGATTCAATTTTGCAAAAGAATTCTGGTAGCAATTTTTCTTACTTCTCCGCTTGCGGCTTTCGCTCAGACGACCGACAGCCCACCGGTTTCGGATCAAGGCGCTTCGAACCTGAGCGTATTTCTGAATCTTAAAGAAGGATTGAATTTTCGTCCGAATGGTTCTCTGAGTTTTTCTTTGGGTACCACGGATATGGGCTTGCACGAGTTGCAATTACAAACCGAGAAGAAGCTCTACCTCAATAAAAATTTTCGAAATGAGCCTAACAGTGGCTCAGAGAATAGCACCGAATACTGGGCGCCTTTGAATCTGAATATTTCTTTCAAAATTATCGGAGATCCGAATCAAATTCAAAACGCGAAGGTTATGGATTTCGAATCTCCGAGTATTGCACTTTACCGCTACAACGATTACACCGACGGTAATGAAAACCTAACACCAAAAAACGCAAAAGGAACTTACGGTGGTGCTTCGATCGACGTCACTGTGGGAAGCCTTCGCTATCGCTATAGTCGGGTAGACTTTACGGACGCGAAAGGCGACGTGGTTAATCAAATCAACGCTGCCGAACTCGAAGTCGTGCGCCTGAGTTGGAGCACTCCCGGTGTGATTAGTTTTAAAGAAGAAGGCGAAGGAAAAACTCAGGTCGACTGGAACGGCGACATCGGATTTGGACAATTCAATGTCGGTCTGAATAAAATTAATGGCGTTGAATCGGGAAGAGTTTTTTCGTTGTTCTCGGGGCAGACCCAGTTGCGAGTTACTTTCAGAAATAAGAAGAATCAACAGTTGGTATTTGCCTATTACCAGGCGGCCGGACGACTCGACACGATTCAAGATGTCAGACCTGAAAACCAACAAGTTTCGGTCACCCAGGAAGCTTCCTGATCTGACGAATTTAGTGATTGTGCCTTTTTTTAATCTTCTGCGGTTCATCACCCTTGGTCTTGGGTTTGGCATGATTGCCTCATTGTTGGTTGCCCGAAAGGATCTCGTGCAGCGGCTTCAAAAGCATTGGGGCTGGGGCGTAGTTGGAATAGGCGCGGTATTGTTTTACTTCTTTTATCAGGTGTATACCGTTCGGGACGGATTCTTGCTTTTTCTAGTTTTTCTACCGATTGCCTGCGGGAATTCCTTGGGTGGATTTTTAACTTCGAGGTTTTTGATCTGGGGTGGAAACATTAGCTACAACATTTACTTATTACATGGAATGGTTCTGAATACCGTTTGGCGCGTTTTTTCTGAATTTTATCCGCTCGCGAAGCTTGCCCCGCTCGAAATTTGGTCAGTAACAGTGGTCGCATTTGCTCTGGTGCTGATGCTTGC
>CAIKYX010000206.1 GCA_903831745.1 Oligoflexia bacterium | reverse complement strand
TTCGGCCATGGCATAGGCAGCAGAGCCTGCTAAGACGGGTATAGCCAGTAGGCCTGTGCCGATAATTCCTGCACTAAAAATAAGAAAGGCAAAATCACCGGCAATGGGTCGCAAGGCGATTGCGGCCTGCGATGAGGTTTGAATGTCAGAAATTCCGTTAAGGTGAAGGGTGAGCGCAGTCGTCAGGATAATCGCAAAAGCAACCAAGTTAGAAAAGCCCATGCCTATAAATGTGTCGATCTTGATTCGTCTAAACGTTGCGAGTGCATCTTTAGGCGCTTGATTTAAAGCACGTGCTTTCGGATCTGCCCGTTGCTCTTCGACCTCTTGCGACGCCTGCCAAAAGAAAAGGTAAGGACTGATAGTGGTTCCAAAAACGGCGACCATCGTCGTGACGTACTCACGATGGGGCGACCAGTGAGGCATGATGGTTCCGATTACGACTTCACGCCACGGAACATGAACCACCATCGCCGTGCCAAAATACGCAAGCAACGACAAAGTAAGCCATTTTAAAATTCTTACGTAGCGGTGATACGGAATAAAGACTTGTAGAAGTAACGATAAAGTTCCAAAACCTACTGCGTAAAGGGGCGCGGAGCCGCCAACCATGAGTTTCATGGCCTCGCCCATGGCTGATACATCAGCGGCAATGTTGATGGTATTGGCGACGAGCAAAAGACTGACGATGAAATAAGCGAGAGGGATGGGATAATGTCTGCGGATATTCGCAGCGAGACCTCGGCCGCTTACGCGCCCAATTTTTGCGCTGACCATTTGAATGCCGACCATGAGGGGATAGGTAAAGAGAACGGTCCACAGCATATTGAAGCCAAACTGCGCCCCTGCTTGTGAATACGTTGCGATGCCACTGGGATCATCGTCGGCTGCCCCTGTGATGAGGCCTGGTCCCAGTTGTTTCAGCCAAGATTTTTTGCTTGTGTCAGCCATGGTCACTAAACCTACCATGGCTGCGCAAGCGGAATAGAATCTTTCTTATCTTAATATGCGTCGACCCTGAATGAGTCTAATCGCGACAACCACCACGGCCATCACTAACAAAATGTGAATGAACCCGCCCATGGTATAGCTGGTGACTAGACCTAGTGCCCAAAGAATGAGTAGTACTACTGCAAGTGTTTCTAACATGAGAATCTCCTTTGATGTTTAAATTTTCTTGATCAAACTTATAGAAGCAATTAGCGAGCCAAGGAATGAATTGACGAATGTTTTACCAGTTAATTTCAAAACCGCGAGTCGTCATTTTAACATTCGGTGGTTTATGATGAGTGAGAATTCTGATTGCCGAAAAACCACCCCCCACGACGAGGACTGATCCTGAACCGATGGTGAAGGCCATTTTGCTAAAGGGTTCAGGGTCAAGAATGGCCATCACCAATAGAAAGGCGCCTGCAGCTGCTATGCCTACAGCCACGATCACGGCTGTCCACTCTTGTGGGGATAAATCAGCTTTTTTGCCCATGGTGAAGAGTGAATCTTGCCTGGGATCGATGCCGACGTTCGCGTCATCAATGATGACGATGGGATTCTTAGTTTTATACGCGGTGGCGACTTTGCTCAGCCAACCTGTTTCAGAGGTTCTAATCGTCAATTCGGTCATGCTTAAAGAGTACTCGCTGCCAAGAGCACTTCAACTTCTTTTTTTTGTAAGAAGGCGGCATCTCGCATTTCTTGAGTCAGCGCGTGCTTCGCAAAATAGTCGAAAAGCACTTTTGCTTGCACAAGCCTGAAAAAAGGAACGGAATCACTTAAGGGTGCCTGGTTGACAAATGAAGCCACCTCTTCGAGTAATTCGGGATGTCGCATTTTTGAAAGTTTTTTAAGATAAACTTCATTGGTGAAGTTAAGTTGAGAAGAAGAAGCGATGGGAGGATTTTTCGAGGTGTTCATTTCGGGGAAGATACGCCAGCAT
>CAIKYX010000205.1 GCA_903831745.1 Oligoflexia bacterium | reverse complement strand
GTCTGAAATTTCATTAAATTCGCTATGGTCAAAAAGGTACTCGAGCACTGCAAATTTGGTTTCTGTTCCGATGCCGGTTCCCTTGATGCCATCAATAAAAAATAATGGAACCACCGCATGGTCGGGGCTCTCGAGATCGAGATTGAACTCTCCTAAGAACGTGTGGTCTTTTTTAGAAATGACTGTCAGCACTCCGCCATGTTTCATCACATCAGGATCAGTCGAGCCTAACAGAGTGTTCTTAGTTTCAAATAAGAGCTACACCGATTCGCCATGTTCGCTGTAAAAGTATTCATGAGGCGGAATCTTCAGCTTCGATGTCGGCAGCACTACCATTTCTATCAGTTCCTTAAGCGTGCAAGGATGGGCCGCCCGGGCCTCGGGGGCGCAAAGGATGAACAGCAAAGTGATGAAAAGAGAGCGCAATTTCACAATTACTGATCGGATTTTTTAAGTGAAAGCACGAGCGTCAGAGTGGTGACGAAAATGGCGTCAACTTAAGCGCTTTTCGGTGACTGCCTCGATGGTAAAACTGCCATACTGAGTAGAGAATTCGATGACCACGACCGGGCCTTGGGCGGTGTGCGTGATGCGATGGTCTTTACCGGTAATGATCGTCGGAATAGCAGGTTGAATCGTGTGTCCCTTGGCATTCAGCGTGGCTTTGGCGCCTCCAAAAATCTGGTTACAAAGTTCGGCAGCAGCATCGCGATTTTCGGAATTAATCATCTGATAGTTTTCGCCCAACATCGAGTTGACGATACTGAGAAAACTTTCTTCTTTAAAAGTAATGGCCATACTTCCGAGATAGGCCTTGCTGTTCATCGCAATCAAACTGGTAATGTCGCCTTGGCTGGGTTCATTGGCAGCTTTCAGTTTGAGATTGGTCTTTCGAGCTTTGATACCCGCAGTAACTTCGAGAACTAAAAGGGTCGAATCAATGAAGGGATTGATGAATTCGACGTCAACCGTTCCTGGAGTGGTTTTAGGAACTGTGGATCTGCTTTGTGGCTCGCGCTTCGAATTCACGTGCGCCTGAATCGACGCCAAAAAAAGCTCCCATTTGATGGGTTTTGAGAAAAACTCAACTCGCCCAAGTCGGGTCGGCATACCATCTGGATTCGAATTTCCGGAGACGACAATAAAGCGATCTGGCATGAGGGATGAAGGAAGTGTTTGAGCTTCCTTCAAAAGTGCTTGTCCGTTCTTCTTGGGTAATCCTAGGTCGGTAATGACCATGCTGAACTTCTGCATCGACATCTTTTGAAGTCCTTCTACACCATTACTGGCTTCGATAATCTTCAACATCGGTTCGACTTCGAGAATACGATCGCGAATGATCTCGCGAATGTCTGCTTCATCATCTATTAAAAGAACGGATATATTGTGCTGTCCGAGCTCGTTCGTCACAGTTAGGGCATGAAATTAAGATAGGTTGATGTGACGATTGAAGGTAAAAACGGCTGAAATCATTGAATTAACTCCTGGGTTTAAGGAGCACTTAAACCATGTTAAAAAGGAGCAGC
>CAIKYX010000204.1 GCA_903831745.1 Oligoflexia bacterium | reverse complement strand
GTCGATCCGTACGGTGAGTGTAATCGAACCCAAACTAGTCGTAACTGGAATTCCAATTGCGATTTTTTGTGCAGAGCTCACCCCCGCATTCGCTCCCAATACCACGCTGGGTAAAGATGGCTGAAGTGAGTAGCCATTTTCGTTGGCTTGCTTACGGCTGCTGCCGTAAACCATATTGGTCATTTCTGCTGCAAAGCTTTCGATTTCGGGCGTAATCTCGGTATAGTTTTCGCCCAGGATCTTGGATGCCATCTTTAAGAATGTTTCTTTCGGAAATTCGAGTGAAACGATTCCTGAAATTACAGGACCAACCAAGGGCATGACTCCGGCGATATCGGATGGGACGGGTTGTTTGATGAGAAAGGCTTTGCCTGCCTGAGCGGTTTCTCCACATTGCATGCCTATGACCCGAAGTGTGCCCTCAAGAAAAGGATTGATGATGTCGGCGTCTACCTTGGGCTTAAATCGAATGCCTAGGGTAGCGGTGGCCTCTCGAATCGATGCTGCGTGCGGAATCAGAGTTTCGACACCGGAATCACGAACGCTTTGAATATAGGTCTTCGAAGCAATTAGGCTGAATTTTACTTCCTTTTTCTTAAGCCCCAACAAGAATCTGATTTCGTGAGAAAGAATGGTGTCCGCGGTGCCTGCATCAAAAATGAACGGCGCAGTCTTCTGCGAGAAAGCGGAATGGGTTGAAATGGCGGTTTCGAGTTCAGTAATATCCCTAGGTTCGAGATTGTCAGTCAATTTTACCAGCCAAAAGTCAGGCCACTCGAGAATGTAAAAACGTGCGCCTTTGACTAGTTCTTTTGCCATGGTTAGCTCGAGATCCTTAATGCGATTTCGAGAAAGAAAATGCCCTGTGGGCTATTCATTTCAATCAACCAGCTCGGGCGCGACAGATTTGCGGTAATTTTTTTGTCAGGAGTGCCGTTAAAGGTTTGAGGTAAAGCTTGTTCGATTCCATAGCCTCGCTTGTTGAGTTCCTGCTTGGCTCGTCCGAGGGTAATGTTCATGATCTCAGAGGCGGTAGAATTCAGTTCTTCTTGGGTGGGGTCGGTTTCTGAGCCAAAAAGTGTTTTAGTAAGTGTAGAAAGAGTGGTTCTTTCAAATCCAATGGCCAGGGTTCCTTGTGCATTTTTTGCACTTAACGAAATCAAACCGATCATTTCTGAGCGAGGGGCAGTATCTTCTGCCTGGACTTTCTTGATCTCGGACGGGGTCAGAGCGAGATCAAAAAAACTTTTGAATACCTCTTGCGCCGATTCGACAATAATTTTGATTTCTGCGGCAGCATCAATTTGGCTTGCGCTCGAATGCAGGGCTTTGAGCAGGGTCGGAAAGAATACATTTTCAGTGGCCACAGGTCCGGTCAATTTGGCTTTCACTGCATCGGGACATTTTACTACAGCCAAGCGCTTTCCGGTTTCAGTGCACTTTTTAAAGAGTGTATCGAACGAATTGCTGATCTGGGCTGCATTCTTTGAAAGTGCATCTTCCGAAAGTTCGGCGTATGAGCAGTTCAGAACCAGCAACTTCTGTGGGTTCGAAAAGATTTCACTGAGTCGCTCGTCGGAAGCAGACGACAGGGCTTTTGCAAAATCACCATTCAGACAAACCGCAATCGACTCGTCGTCGATCAGAAGTTCTACCGATTTGGATTCGAAAGTAGTGATGAGCCCGTCGAGTTCGAGCTCATCATTCACAGAATTTGTATTGTTCATGTCGACCTTTGTTGAGGTTACATTGCGCTTTCAGAGCAGATTTCTACGTGAAATTCACCCATTTCCGTCTGAAACGGAAGCACCATGACCGGGCCGCTACTCAACACTGAAGTGGTAAGTTGATGACCGCGAACCACAGTCGGAATCGCTTTTTGAATCGTGAAGCCCTGGTTGCTCAGGGTAATCTTCGCCTGACCGAAAATGATGTTCAGTAGTTCTGCCACACCATCTTGCAGGTCTTTTGTAATTTCCTTGTACTCTTCACCGAGCATCTTACTCATTACGCCCAAGAAAACCTTCTCAGGATAGCAAAGGGTAATGGTACCGTTAAACGCATTGCTGGTAATACCGATTACTCCGGCAATGGCGAATTCGGGCTGTTCCTTTTGGCCTTTGATAAAAGGCTTGTCTGGCTTTGCTTCGATGCCGCACTGAATTTTGAGGGTATTGATCGTACCTTCGATAAACGGCTTAAAAAAACGGACGTCAAGTTGTGCCATGATAGTATTCCTTAGGTTGAAAGTTTCTTGTGAACGGCTTCAATTTTGTCTTTGAGCTGATCCGCAGTAAAAGGTTTTACTACGTAATTGCTGACGCCTGCTTTCAGGGCTTCAACCACTTGATGTTGTTCGGCCTCGGCCGTAACCATGATAAAAGGGGTTTTTCCGTATTTTCCGGCGCCGCGTACGCGCTTGAGAAAATCGAGACCCGAACAATTTGGCATGTTCCAGTCAGAGATAATTAAACCAATGGGTGGATTTGCGGCTTGGATGACTTCCCAGGCCTTGGCGCCATCTTCTGCTTCGGTAATGTCAGTAAAGCCAAGTTCCTTGCATACTTTGGATACGAGTTTTCTCATGGTGAGCATGTCATCTACAACAAGCAGTCTGGTTTTCGGGTCGAACATTGCAATTCTCCTTCGATTTTGCGAAATACTACGTTTATAAAACCCTATCGGTAGAACCCTTTAAAATCTTTGGTAATTCATCAAAAGAGTTCAAAAAACTCAAGTTTCTTTAAGTTTAACCGATGAGTGGAGTGTACCCCGTGGGCTGGAGAGTTTAGCGCGTAACTTGAACGATCGTAGGAGCGCCCTTTTTTTTCAGCAGTTTCTTCCCTTGTTCTGCTAGTTTTTCATATTCCACTGGAGAGTAATATCCCAGAGAAGAGTGG
>CAIKYX010000203.1 GCA_903831745.1 Oligoflexia bacterium | reverse complement strand
TGAAGTTCGCGGGCGTCGCCCGGTTCGCCGGGTTGGGCGAATTTTGGAGCCTGAAAGGTCGCGGTCACAAAGTGGGCATTGCCTTTACCGCCGCGTCCGCCACGAGCTGCGACCCAACGTTGGCCATCCTCTGCGAAATCAAATAGAACATCGCCCGTCTCGGCATCCTTGATGATGGTACCGACCGGAATCTTTACTTCGACACATTCGCCGTCTTTGCCTGCTTTGTTCTTGCCTGAGCCATGATGGCCGTTTTCGCCCTGGTACGAGCGTTTAAAGCGAAAGTCCTGCAAAGTGCCCAGTTGGTTGGTTGAAACGAAGGTGACGTCTCCACCTCGTCCTCCGTCGCCCCCATCGGGTCCGCCACGAGGAATGAATTTTTCGCGACGAAAGCTAACGGAGCCTGGTCCGCCATGACCGGCTGAAATTTTGATTTTTGCTTCGTCGATAAATCTCATACTGCCACTTTGGTCGTACTTGTGTACGGGGTTATTCAGTCCCCACAGCACCGGAGGTGCTGTCTAAAAGAGGACTTTTTCTTAGTTAAATATAAGCGCAGTTAAGTTTGATATGAGTGAAAGATGATCAGGGTGATCGTCGTGTCTAAATTAATCGACGCGACGGAATCATTTTTATACTGCTGCAGCGTAAACAGAAATTTTCTGGCGCTTTTGGTCTTTGTATTCGAACTTAACAACGCCATCAATCATTGCAAAGATGGTGAAATCGCGTCCTAAACCAACGTTCTTGCCAGGGTGAAAACGTGTGCCACGTTGACGAACGATGATTTCACCGTTCTTCACAACTTGGCCGCCGTAACGCTTAACACCCAACATTTTTGGATTACTGTCGCGTCCGTTTCGTGTACTACCACCCGCTTTTTTATGTGCCATGACTTATAACCTCTAAATTGTGTCTCATAGACTCACACCACACGGTGTCGCTCTAGAAACTGACCGGCTATCCTTTAAGCTTTTGCTTTGCTTTCGGTAGTCTTAGTCGTTGTAGTCTTCTTTGCCGCTACTTTTCCTGCAGCTGCCTTCGTTGCCGCTCTCTTGCGAGAACCCAAAGTTTTAGGCGTACTTGCCGGACCTTTTGGCTTAAGAAGAGTAAAGAATTTAGCGAGCTTCACTTTTTTATCAGCTGCTGTCAATTCCGCTTTCTTGCTGCCACCATCGGTAAGAACAGTAACCAAAAGTTGGGTCTGTTCCTGGCGATGACCTTGAGTGCGTCTATATTGTTTACGGCGCTTCATTTTGACGATCATGACTTTATCGCCACGACCTTGTCCCAAAATTTCGGCTTCAACCTTGGCATTATTAATATAGGGCGTACCCAAAACTACTTCAGAACTGGTTTCTGAAGGAGTACTAAAAAATAATACTTTTTCAAATGTGATTTTTGAGCCTACGTCTCCAGTAAGTTTTTCAACTTGGATGACATCTCCGGCCGTAACTCTAACCTGTTTTCCACCTGTTTCAATAACTGCGTACATAGCCTCCTAGATTTGCCTTAAGGTAGCTTTAAAGTCAAGCATACTTTCTAATGATAGTTACCCAGAGCCTATAAGTAGGCCAGAAAGGGCTCGTTTTTGTATTAATTTTTTTATTTTTAAAAAAAAGCAGCAGCGTGCGTGCTCATGATTTCGCTGTTTGTTCAGGGGGGGCTTTTTTGGGGAGCTGTTTCATTGAATTCGTTTAAAGTATTGGAAGTCTTGATAGTTTTAGTCGGCTGAAGTAACCTCTTCAGCACCTTTAACTTATGTATGGAAGAGTTTGTTTATTCGTCAGTATTCTCATTTTTGCTGCAAGTGCTCGCGCGGCCCTTCCTGGTTTTGGCTGTACGCTCCTTCCAGTCATAGGAGACGAGGTTAAGGCAGAAACCTTAGATCGGGAGGAGGGGCTGTTTCAAGCAGCCTTGAGCCATCTGACCGACGTTGAAATTAAAAGCACGATTGATCAATATTTTTTGACCCAAAACCGCGGAAATACGGTCGAAAAGATGATTTCTGAGTGGGATTTTCCACCCGAGCCAACGGTATTGTTTGAAAGAATTCATTTCGACTATCACGAACAGCATCAAGTTTATCGCGATTTGGCAGGCACTCATTGTTATGGTGCATTTAATTTGAAAAAACTGTTCGTCGGCAAACCACTCACTCAAGAGCGCTCTGGGTTTTTCAGTCAGTACCTGACGGCCATCGAAAAATGCCTCTTTATCAAAGAACTCAGACGGCGATTCTTGACCGCCTTTGATCAGGATGACCGGATTTTTTAAAGCTGACCGGCGTTGGATTTTTAGGAATCGTGCAAAAACCTGAGGTCAGGGCAGTTTCGCGTTAAAGTCACCTATTTACACAGAGCATTTTTTAAGGAATAGTGCTCTGACAACGAATATTTATCGAGGTAGGCAGGTATAAGCCTACCCTAATTTTTTTAGGGAGAAATTAATGGAATCCTGGAACCAGTGGATGTGTTCGCCTGTAGTTTTTGGCGTAATTGCTTTAGGTATTGCAGCATTTTTTTATTATCGCGTTAAAGCCTTGAACGACGGAAACGAAACAATGAAAAGAATTGCAGGCTATATTCGCGAAGGGGCTATGGCCTTCTTGAATCGCCAATATAAGGTGCTGGCTGTTTATGCACTCGCAGTTTTTGTGATTGTCGGCCTGAATTTGGGCTGGTTAGCCGGTGGATCCTTTCTCTTGGGAGCGTTTTTGAGTCTCCTTGCAGGTTTTGTCGGGATGCGTGCCGCAACCAATGCCAACGTACGGACCACCGAAGCGGCCCGAACCGGTTCGAGAGCAAATGCGCTTTTGACTGCACTCGATGGCGGAGCGGTAATGGGGCTTTCTGTCGCTGCCCTGGGCTTGATCGGTCTCGGTGTGCTTTACATGGTTTTTAAAGATCATCCAGAAATTAGTCCTATTTTTCACTCGTTTGCAGTCGGTGCATCATCGATCGCACTTTTTGCCCGTATCGGTGGCGGTATTTATACCAAAGCTGCTGACGTCGGTTCCGATATTGCGGGTAAAGTGATTGAAGGAATTCCAGAAGACGACCCAAGAAATCCGGGTGTCGTTGCCGATAACGTCGGCGATAACGTCGGTGACGTGGCTGGTATGGGCGCGGATATTTATGAGTCGATGGTTGCGGCGATCGTTGCAGCCATGGCGATTGCCATCAGCGCGGATGCTACCCAGATTCCACACCTGGTCGAGAATGCTTCAGATAATAAGATGATTGCGATTGGACTTCCTTTGTTGCTTTCAGGGCTCGGGCTAGCAGTCAGTATCGTTTGTATTTTCATTGCCCGTGCGATGAGACAGATGAATCCGGCAACCGTGCTTCGGGGTTCCTTGATTCTTCCTCCGATCATTCTTGCTGCGGTTTCTTACGTAGTGATGAATGTCCTAGGGGTCAATCAGGCGGTTACCGCCATTATCGCTGTCGGTGCCATCGGTGGAGCAGTGATCGGTCTCGTGACTGATTATTATACTTCAGCAGGTCCGGTCGCTAAAATTGCGCAAGCGTCGACTACGGGTGCAGGAACCAATCTGATTCGTGGTTTGGCCGTGGGCATGGAGTCTACAGCGATTCCGATGCTGGTTGTGGCTTTCGTGGTTTTTCTCGCAAATAAATATCTCGGCCTTTACGGAATTGCACTTTCTGCAGTCGGCATGCTCGGCGGAACTGCCGTGGTCATGACGGTCGATGCGTACGGTCCAATTTCGGATAATGCTGGCGGAATTTCAGAAATGTCAGGACTCGGAAAAGAAGTTCGCGACATTACCGATGAACTCGATGCAGTCGGAAATACCACTGCGGCGATCGGTAAGGGATTTGCCATCGGTTCTGCGATCATTACCGTTCTCGCTCTCTTCTCGGCTTTCAACATGGAAGTAAATCATGTTCGCGAAGCTGCCGGTATGGGCGTCGTGTCACTTGCACTGACTGATCCAAACATCATGATTGGAATCCTGGTGGGTTCGATTCTTCCGTTCCTTGTGGGTTCAACCACGATGCTGGCGGTAGGTCGTGCAGCAGGCGCCATCGTTGATGAGATTCGCCGTCAGTTCAAAGAGATTCCGGGCTTGATGGAATTAAAAGCCGAGCCGGATACCCGCGCGATCGTAGACATTGCGACTTCTGCCGCATTGAAAGAAATGATTCTTCCTGGAGTCATTGCGGTTGCTTCTCCGGTAGTCGTCGGCTTTACCCTGGGTGCAGCTGCACTTGCGGGATTGCTCGCTGGCTCACTGGCAGTAGGCGCGACCCTTTCTCTTTACATGGCGAATGCCGGTGGAGCTTGGGACAATGCCAAGAAGTACATCGAAAAAGGAAATCTTCCAGGTCACAAAAAGGGCAGTGAAGTTCATAAGAACGCAGTGGTCGGTGACATGGTCGGAGATCCGTTCAAGGATACTTCCGGTCCTGGTATCGCCATTTTGATCAAAGTGATGAGCGTCGTTTCACTCCTCATCGCTCCGTTGATTGCCAAGCTGTAATTTGATTAATGGGGCCTTTTGTTGGGTTCTTCTCCTGCGGCCATCCATGGCCTCTCAGCTATTGTCTTCCAGACGCTGAGAAGTCGAAGAGCACAACAAAAGGACCCTGTGAATCAAATTAAAAGGAGCGTAATGGGGTACACGTATGAACGAGAATAAGACCAATTACCGGGCTATCCGTCGAGATGGTACTTTGAATGTCACTCCGCCTCGTGGAGTGAGTCTGAAGGACCTTTACCACGATCTGCTTCGGGTCAGTTGGGCGGCTTTTGCTTTGTTGTTTGTCGGCTTCTACGCACTCGTCAATGCGCTTTTCGGTTGGATTTATTTTCTGTTACCCCAAGATCAGTTTGACGGATTCATTCACTTGGACGG
>CAIKYX010000202.1 GCA_903831745.1 Oligoflexia bacterium | reverse complement strand
TTAGCTTTGCGTCATTTCCATTGCTTTACTCGTGAGACAATTCATGAAAAAATATTACATAAGGTCTATGGAGGGACTGTTTCATGAGTACTGAGAAAAATTCTACGGACGCCCAGCAATTGCAGCATCGGGTTTGGGTAAAAGAACAAGAAATCAACGCGCTGAAGGTTCAGAACCGCCATTTGATTTCAAAGCTCGAAGATGCCGAAGAAAAAAACAAACCCAATCAGATCAATACCCAGCAAGTAGCGGTTGATGTGCAAACTTATATTCGCCCGGTGCTGAATGAAATCGAGAAGTCGCTCGCAGCGGCGTTTGATGTGGTTCAAGGCACCATGCGCGGTATTTATCAGCAAAGCCAACGGGTTCAATCCGTATTTGAAGAAATGACTGCGCATCAACGCGATCTCGAAATTCGCATGACTGAGCAACGAAAGTCAGATCAGGCTTATTTTCAGGAAAAAATATTCACTACCATTACTACTTTTTGTGATCGCGTCGAGCGTCAGATCGAGAATCGCCTAAAAGCACTCGGATCGATCGAAACGATCATCGCAAAACAAAACGAAACCCTGTCCGACATTGATGCGTTGAAATCGCTCGCCGTGGCGACCCATACCCATGCCGATGCCAATCGTGCAGAGATGACCCGCATTCGCTCGGAGTTCAAGTTACTGAGAGACGAACTTCAGGCTTCGATCGATGAATCTTCACTCTACCGAGTGATCGATACCGAGGATGAAGTATCGGAAGTGGCCAATACGGGGCCAGTGCCTTCGGCCACTCCGCCCGCAAAAACACCGACGGGTTCGAAGCATGGTGATCTGACTTTGATTCTCGATCTGCTTCATTCGCAAAAAGAGGAACTAAAGGCTGCAGTCTGGAAATCCGAAAAATTCCTGAAAAAAGCCAAGATTGAAACACCCGAGATCAACCCTCAGGCGGACGCTGGCGAAAACAATACAACTGACCAGGAAAAGTAACTTGCCCGAACTTGTCGCTTTATAGTTTGGGTACGATCTCATAGACTACCCCTATGAACGCCCCTTTTACTGAACGCCTCATCGCATCTCGATGGGTTTTCTTACTCATTGCCATTTTCTATCTTATTGGTCTTTGGAACATGAGTATTCCGCTGACCGGCGATCAGAAGACCTATCTGTCGATTGCGATCGAAATGAAAGAGCGGGGAGAGTGGATTGTTCCCTACCTTTTTGGCAAAGCCAATTTTCTAAAACCCCCGTTCGAATATTGGATGACCCTTTTCGGTTGGAAGGTTTTTGGTGTCAGTCTCTTTGGCGCTCTTTTGCCTTCTGTAATCGCTCTTTTGGGTTCTGCTGTTTTGGTGGGGCGCTTATCCGAGAATAAAAATGTTGCCGCACTTTTGTTTGCCTCGTCGATCGGGACGATGACTTATGGAACCACGGCCCAGATGGAGATCTGGATTGTTTTTTTCTGGCTGCTTTCTTGGAATGATTTTTTAAGAAACCACTGGCTGCGCGCATTTGTCTGGGTTGGCATGATGGCCTGGATCAAGGGACCGCTTTATCCCGCACTTTTTGTTTTCAGTTCGATGCTCTATCTGGTTCTCGAAAAACGAGTGCGAGAACTCATGAAGCTCCGCTATTGGCTGCTGGTGTGCATGGCGATGGTGCTCGGTTTAAGTTGGTATTTTCTGGCGGCGCAAACCGAATGGGCGGCCATGCGGGATACTTTTTTTCTTCGAGAAAATCTGGGTAAGATTCAAACCTCGCAAGGAACTCCTTGGGGGCTTTGGTCCGAGTTTTTTTATTCACTTCTGCCGTGGGGTTTTTTGGTTTTCTTTGCTCGATCCTGCGGTAGTCGAAAGAATTTCTGGATCGCCTACGGTGTAATCCCTGCTGTATTTTTTACCTTCTTTCCGTACCGCGTAAACACGTATCTTTACATCCTGACGCCACTTGCGGCTTGGATTGCGGCACAGTCGATTTCACGGGTCAGTGAAAAAATGGCCAAGGTCATAGCGGCAATCTTAGGTGTGTTGTCTCTGGCAATCTTGATCCTTCTTTTCAGGTTAGCCCAGGGGCATTGGATCGGATCTGAAGTGGCCTTGCTTCTCGCGCCATGCTTTTTGATTTGGACGTTCAGCGTCTTAAAACGCAATTTGGTTTGGTTGGGGCTTGTGTCGCTTCTCATTGTAAATTTAGTAAGGATCGGTGCAACAGACATTGGCGAACGCGATATCATCGGCCTTAGGCATTATGCTTCAGAGCATTCTGGTCCTATTGCTTATTACATCGATCAGCCCGACATTTGGCATGAGTTTGGATTGATTTCTGCCGCAATCGGAAGTGATATTCAACGCTTGGATCGGCTCGAGGACTTAAAGCCCTTTGTATTAAAAGGGGGCTCGGTAATCCTGCAGGATGGCCAGGATTCTGCGATGCAGGGGCTCAATTGCGAAGACTGGTATCGGCTGAAGCGACGCCTTAAATTTCCTTTGATTCGCCTCGTAAAAGAGGGATTAACTTGGGGCGACCCAAGTGTGATTCGAACTTTCCATCTCTGCCACCAGTAAAAATTCGACATTCCAAATAAACTCACAGATAATTTTTGAAGTATGAAACGCAACGGGTTTCTTTTGGCTCTTCTGGCAGTCGGCTTTTGCGCTTGTACTGAAGAGGCGGTGAATATTCCGCCTCCCGAGGAACTGGCTGTGGTTCGCCAAACGCGCGAACATCCGTTGAAGGCGGCGCCGAATCTTAGCGAAAAACAAATCTTTTCTTCGCCCGAATATGCGCTCGAAACCACCTCATCCGATTGGAAAGTGGTTTCAGAAAGCGACGGCGTCAAGACCTGGCAAAAGGCCATCCAAAATTCGAATGTGGTCGCTTTTCGGGGTGAATCACTGATCCCCGCCCCCTTGATCAAGATCGCAACAATTTTAAATAGCGATGATCTTCGCAAGGAATGGGTCGAAGCCCTGGTTGAAGCCAGGACGCTCGAGCAGGTCAGTAAGTCAGAACAAATCGAATACAATCGAACGAAAGCACCGTGGCCGCTTCAGGATCGCGACTTTGTTTTTCGCGCAAAAGCTTATCTGGGGCGAAAACCCACCAAGGTGTTGATTACCATCAAATCGGTCGAAGATTCGAGAGCGCCGCCGAAAGACGGAGTGGTGCGCGCCGAAATCCTTCATTGCTTTTATTTCATGAAAGAGATGGATGGCGGAAAGAACACGAAGGTGGTGCTTGAGATGGCGGTCGACCCAAAGGGCGCCATTCCAAACTGGCTAATGAATCTGGTGCAAAAGGATTGGCCTAAGAAAACTTTCAGAAATTTAAGAAAATTGGCAAAGCGTGATGATATTCGTCCGACCGACGAGATCAGGGAGTTTTTTAGCAAATAGGGGCATCGAACAACAAGGAGAGAACGATGAAAAGTGGAATGAGTTTTACGATCATGATGATCGGTTTGGTTTTAAGTGGTGGAATGGCGCAAGCGGGGCTTAGGTATCCGACAGAAGTAAAGGTCATTGACCCTTCGCACGCGCATCTGACTGAGCTTCTTTCGCAGAAAGAATTGATCATCGACCATGTGAATAGTCTCGGTTACGAAGTCTACGGTCCGGAGGGCCTTCCTGAATATCTCGATTGTCAGCTGATTCCTTTTGTGGTTACTCCGCACGTAAAAATGGCTACGGATTATCCTTCGGCCGAACAAAGTCTGCAGACAGTAAAGGATCTGGCCGCCAAGTATCCCAAACTGATTACGCTTACCGAAATTGGCCAATCGGTCGAAGGTCGCCCACTGATGTTTGCGCGAGTGACTGCTCCAGATGGCGTAGGTACTCCGCTTTCGAATCGTCCCGAGTTTAAATACATTGCCAACATGCATGGTGATGAGATTGTGGGCCGCGAATTGATGGTCAAACTCATTGAAGATCTGGCGAGCCATTACGGAAGTGATGCCCGAATCACTTCACTTCTGAATTCGACTCAAGTGTACATCTTGCCTTCGATGAATCCGGACGGTGCCACTCATCAAGTTCGTTTCAACGCGCACGATGTAGATCTGAATCGTTCCTTTCCGGATTTTACGACTTCAGACAATCAAAATACGACTGATGGTCGCGAGCCCGAAATTCAAGCGGTGATGCGATTCGAAGCCGCACACCATTTTGTGCTTTCGGCAAATTTTCATGGTGGAGCAGAAGTGGTCAACTATCCTTGGGACGCTCAGAGTACGCTTCATCCATTGAATGATCTCTTGGTTAAAATCAGTCTCGATTATGCCAAACGCGTTCCGTATATCTATAGCTCGACCGCCTTCAATCAAGGAATCACGAACGGTTTCGCCTGGTATCAGGTACAGGGCGGAATGCAGGATTGGAGTGATCATTGGCACAATGATCTTCAGCTGACGATCGAACTTACCCAAGTAAAGTGGCCAAGTTTTTCGACTGTGGCTGATTCGTATCAGGCCAATCGTGACGGACTGATTGCTCTGATTGAAGACCTTCCGAAGGTTAAGGGACTTTAAATTAAACTAGTTGAATTTATATCCAGCCTGCGCTACGGTGGGCTGGATGTTTTGCAAGCTCGCTTTGATTTACAGCATGACGGCGGTGGTTTTTTCGACGGTTTTTTTTGCGACCGCCCAGGCCGCAACTTTCGAGCAGGGTAAAGAGTCGGCCGATTCGATTCTGGCTTCACCGGTTCAGGTAAAACAATTCCGGGTTTTGATTTTTCCTCATTTTGGCGACTACGCTACTCCCGAAGGCGCAGAAGCTTCTGCTACTTCGGTTACTGTTACGTCGACCAAGCCTTGTTCGGTTTACATTGCCGATCAGGATTTTTATCAAGAATGGATCAAAGTCGGAGATCCAGTTCAATCTGCAACTTCATTTGTCATCACTCCGAAAAGCATTCAAACCATTTCGCCCAAAGCAGCCTATTACCACTGTGAAGCTGCGTTCACCGTTCATCGGGGCGGAACGTTGACCTCATTTACTTATCCTGGCGATTTCGTAGCCATGCCCGATGATACGGATGTGAAGCTGATTAATATTCTAAACCCAGAGACTTACATTCAAGGGGTGGTGCCGAGCGAAGTGGGTGGTTCTTGGCCAGACGATGTGCTCAAAGCACAGGCGATTGCAGCCCGCACCTACGCGTGGTGGACCGTGCTCGTTAACCGCAACAAAACGCTCGATTACGATATGGATGATACGGTTCAGTATCAGGCCTATACCGGTGTTTCAAAGCGAACGACTGCAGCTGATGCGGCCGTGGTCGATACTCAGAACAAGGTTTTGAAATCAGATGGGCATGTCATCAAGGCTTACTTTTCGGCAGACAGTGGCGGGTATACAGAATCATCACTTGCCGCCTTTGGTGGGGCGTTGCCTTATTGTACGGCAAAGAGAGAGTCTTACACTTACGTTCCAACGATGAGTAATTGGAATCGCACGTTCACTCAAGCGGCGCTTACTGCTGTGTTGGTCAAGGCCAAGGTCATTCCGGCAGGATCGGTCATTAAAAAACTGGGTATTCAGCCCAAAGATCGCACCGAAAGTGGCCGAGTAAAACAAGTTACGGTGGTGCTCGCTGATGGCACGGCCAAGCGTTTTCCGGCAGCCGATTTTAGGCAACTCGTCAGCCTGAGGAGCACTCTCTTTAACGTCAGGCTCTACAATGGTACGGTGACGATCGACGGAAAAGGTTACGGCCATGGTGTAGGCATGTCTCAGGACGGCGCTTTGCTATACGTAAAACAACTTAAATGGTCTTTTGATCAAATCCTCAAGTTCTATTATACTGGAACTACCATCGAGGATGAAATCTAACAGCCCTGCCCAATCAGTCGCAGTCGTCATTACGACTTACAATAACCCGAAGAGCCTCGAGCTTTGTCTGACTTCTTTTGCCCAACAGACTGATAATCGGTTTGAAGTGTTTATTGCCGACGATGGATCAGGAGATGAGACGCGCGACTTGATCTTGAGATTAAAGCGCGAGCTTAAGTTTCAGATCTATCATATTTGGCATCCGGATGAGGGTTACCGGAAGGCCAAGATCAACAACACCGTATTCAGACAGATTGATCCGACTCGATATCCTGTGATCGTCTGTGTCGATCACGATGTGGTGGTTCATCCGATGTTTGTCGAGGATCATTATCGAGCACACGAGGCGGTAAGCTTCGAGAAGCTCTTATTCATGGGAAGACGGGTTGATCTCGGTCCTGAGTTGACCGCCAAGCTTACGCCCGCAAATGTGCTGAGCTTCACCCAAGGGCTCAATTTCGAGCTCATGGTGTCGTCGCTGAAAGGCGATTCGAAAAACGTGCTTCGTTCAGTGCGGGTGGATGGTCCAAAGTGGTGGGTGCATTTGCTTAGGCGCGATCGAGTCGTCGATCTACTGGGGTCAAACTATTCGATCTCGACTCAGTTGATGTTAGACGTGAATGGCTACAACGAAGATTTTAAATCTTATTGGGGCGAAGACGGAGATTTGTTTGTGCGCGTTCGAAACACAGGTGTACGGATGCAAGGACGCATGGGCTACGCCATTCAGTGGCATCTTTATCACAAGCGTTTAGAAGAGACGAAAGCGTATGTGGCTCAGTATCAGGAACTTTTAAAAAACACCGAATACAAGGTTTGTAAAAACGGAGTTCAAAAGTTTTAGATCTTTTTTGGTATTAGATTTGCACGTCCTCCTTCGCCAAACACAAGCGAAGTAGAAGGACTTGCCTCCATTCCGCCAGAATGGAGGTGATGCTTATGAGAACAACCACACATTGTTCTTGTCGACCGAATCAGGAAAAACTTAATACCCAATTGCAAAAAAGGTTATTAATTTTACAGAATATCTGGCTATTAATCGTTCTAGCAAGACTTCTGTCACTTCTGATTTTGATTCTGACCTGCTATCACGAACGGTTCTGAGGTGGTCCGGTACAGCGAAGTACAACCGGAGTCTCTCAGGATGAGAATCGTTTGTGTTTGGTACGAATTTAAGTCCTAATGACTGATCTTAACTCAACAGCAACATTTCGCGGTACTTCGGAAGTGGCCAGAAGCTATCCGCAACCATGTTCTCGAGCGCATCACATTGTGCACGAAGCGACTCAGTAGAAGGCTTCAGATCGTGAGCGATCTTCTTCGCCTTCTCGTCCTCATCGTGAATGACTTTCAGCTGATCGAGGGTGCGCTCAAGTTCCTTGAGTTTACCCTGTGCTGCGCCGATGACGGTTTGAAGTTTAATCAGTG
>CAIKYX010000201.1 GCA_903831745.1 Oligoflexia bacterium | reverse complement strand
CGCTTAAGTTTTTAACAATGGGTTGCAGGTTCGACTGAACCGGCATTGCCAATTGAAGCGACAATGCCAGAGCCAAAATGGCAAATACCGAGTAATGAAGTTTAAGTTCGTCTGATGCATTCATGCGAAAACTGAACGCGCGGCAAAGTCCGTAGGCGAGGGCGATTAGAATTTGGGCCGAGAGGTACCAATAAAAAAGATTCATTTCTGTGATCCCGCCTTTTCGATGAGTGCACGGATTTCTTCCATTTCTTTCGAATTCAGATCTCCAGAATTCAGTAATTGCTTGACGAGTGCAACTGGGGTGCCCTCGAACACGCGATTGACGACCTGGCGTACGGCTGTGCCCTCGTATTGTTCGCGAGTGACGATCGGAATATAAATGTGCCCGCGTCCCTCTTTTCGGGTGGTAACAATTTTCTTTTGCTCGAGAATTCGAAGAAGAGTCGAGACGGTCGTGTAGGCGGGTTTTGGGGTTTCGCTGATAGACTCGATGACGTCTGCGACCGAACCTTCTGAAAGTTTCCAGAGGATTTGCATGAGTTCGAGTTCGGATTCAGTGAGGAGTTTTTCGTGAGTCGATTGTGTTTTTTGTTTCATAGATCTTCCTTGGATTTAAATTAACTAAGACTTTAGTTAGTAACAACTAAGTTCTTAGTTGCAAGAAGCGTCTTACTTTATCTATTGGTAATTACGAGACATTAAAAATAGTAACGCTGCGTTATTCCTCAGGGTATTCTCTGGGTCTGTCATGAGCCATTTAGAAATCGAGAAAAATACGTTTCAACGCTTAGAGCGCCTGATCTCTTTCAGTGATGCGATCTTTTCGGTCGCGATCACTCTATCCGTCATCGAAGTCATGCCGCCGAATCTGAGCGAAAGAATTCTCGATATCGGGGCGAAGCAAGTGCTTGTAGATTTGATGCCAAAAATAGTGGGTGTAGTTGCCACGTTTGCTCTCATTGGTCTTTATTGGATATCGCACCATCGCTTGCTCGATCTCCTACAAAAAAATACGGCCAAACTAACCCGTTTGAATCTGTTATTTCTGATGTCGATTGCGATCATGCCCTTTGCAATTAAGTTTTCAGTGGCTCATACGCATGATGAAGTGGCGGTATATTTTTACGCGAGTTACATGGCGCTGGCCGGGTCGTTACAATTTCTGATTTGGCGGCATGCGGTTCAGAATAAATTGATCAAAGAACAGCTTTCGGCATCCGCAATTCACTGGATGAGTCTTAGGACTGCGATTACGCCTGTGGTGTTCATTTTGTCGCTCGGGCTTGTGCCCTTTAATCCGGATTGGTCGCGCTATTCGTGGATTCTGCTGCTTTTCTCACAGCGAATTGTGACTGCCATCACAAAGTCCCGAAGCTGATTTCGTTTGCTTGCATTGGCAAAGCTTTACGCGTGAAGCCTCGGTGACTTCGAGTTTACGAGGCGTAAACTCAGTGCCTTTATGTGCGCCATCGCAGAACGGCTGCTTTTTGGATTCTCCGCAAGCGCACCAATAATAAGTGCCCGGGGTAAGATCTACTGCTTCGAAACTGGTATCGACGACTTTTGGTTTTGCCATCCTTCAAGCTTAGGCACAGCTGGGCGTGAAGTCAATTCAAGCGGAAAAACCACTCGATAACTGCCATAAGCGGCCAAGAAAATGGTAAATAGACCCAGCATCAGGGGTGCGAAATTTCTTAGATTTGGGTGATTCATGATGAAGGTTCTCCTTTCGTTAAAACACTGAATGAAAAAGGGAGCCCGGACATTTCTGCCCGGGCTTTGTGAGAGAGGACAAAATGAGTGTTTGGGGATTCGCATTTTATCATTCACTTTCGTCGTACCAATAAGCAATGCATGTGCCATGGGCGAGAGTCGCTCTGTTCGCTAATACATAAAAATTATATAAAAAACCAACAGGCGCTGAGGGTTTCTGCCTACAAAGTCCGGATGGCGGACGATATAACGCTGTTTTAGGCTGGCATAAGCCGTGCTTTGAACTCAGGCATGAAAACGAATAATGGTTTTTTATCAATGATTACGGTTGCTTTGGCTCTTTCGCTTTCTGCATGTCAGGGCGTCGCAAAAAAGGTCGAAAATGCGGATGGAGTAAGTACTACTTCAAGTACCGGCACCGGAACGGGTACTGGCACTAAATCGGGCACAGGAACTGGGACCGGAACTGGAACTGGAACGCTCAGTAAAACGAATACTGCAAGCGGCACCGGTACAGGAAGTGGTACAGGAACTACTTCATCTACCGGAGTAGTCACTGCGACCGTCACTAATACTTCTACCGGCACGGCGCAAGTGCCGGCGCCACGAGTGGTGCCAGAAGTCAGCGAGCTTTCGATTAATCCGGCACAGGTAAATGATGTAGAAGCTGGAACTGTCGTTCGTTTTTCAATTCAAGGAGGAAGCCTTCCTTACAAAAAAATTGTGTCGAAGTTGGGTGCCAAAATTAAAATCGAAGAAGGTACTGTAGAATACACCTCGCTAGGCATCAAGGCGGATGACGAGATTACCGTTATCGATGCGGCGGGTGCAAAGGCGATTGCCACGATCAGTACCAGGGTCAAGGATACGAGGCCGTGTTTTGATTATCTGTTTGCCAAAAATGATCCGTCCTCGTTATTTATTTGGCCTTATAAACTCACTTTGAATTCAAAGAAAACCCCAACTATTGCGGTATCCACTTCATGGGTTGGCATGCCGACCGATCAAAGGCTTTGTGTGAATGGTGAGCTCCATATTAAACTGACTGATTTGCTGGTGATTAAAAAACTCGGTCGAATGAATTCAGAGACACATCAGATCGAGTCATGGCCACTTACTACCTGGGACGAAATTCTTCCTCAGCTTTTGGACAAGGATTATACTCCCATGGGAATTTACAAAGAAGAAAGCTATTCGGTGGCTAATCGCAATGCTTGGCAAGCGCAACTGCCACTCCTCAAGAAACTGGTCATTGAAAAACAAGCAGGAAAAGTAGAATTAAACCCGTTGGTAAAGGAAGTGTCTGATTTTTGTGAATTGGGCTCGACCATAGATGGATTTTACTACTTTCAGAAAAATGCGACGAAAATTGAATCCTTGCGTACCAAGCTAGTGGATACTCGCAGTCAATTTAGATTTAATGATGATGAGATGTTGCAAATCGATTTAACCCTCATGTCAGTCTTTATTTGAATTACGTAAGGAGAAAAAATGAACTTTCTGAATAAAATATTCAATCGCACTCCGCAAGAATTCAAGCCGACCAACCGACTAGAGGAACTCCTCAAAGCGGCCGCGCTCGACCCAGGCTTACGGCCCGATTTTCTTCGTCAGTTGTTTCATTTTGAGCTGATTGTCATCGGAACGGCCGCAGCTGCTCCAGGAGGCGAAACCAATTTGAAGCTCCGAACGGATGACGACCAAAGCGGAAATCCATTTATTTATGCCTTTACTTCGGTAGCAGCACTTCAGTTTTCTGTGCTAAAAAACAAAATGCCGGGGCAAGAGTATGTGGGCCTTAAGGCTAAATCCCTTTTCGAAATGCTGTCCGGCAATACGGGGGTTCATCTGAATCTGGGAGTCGGATTTGGCAAGGATTTTACCGCAAGCGAAATCAAGGATTTGCTTGAAGGCAAATTCGCTGTCATTGAAGAAAATATCGTAAAAGTGGGCGAAACGATTGCCATTGGTATTCCTGCGAAAATTCCTGAAGGCACGATCAGTGCCTTAAAGAGCTATGTGCGTGGCCATAATCAGATCAACGATATTTATTTTGGATTGATGAATCGACCTTCAAAGGGCTTTTCGTATTATGTCGCTGTAGAATTTGCCGACCCTACGAAAGCAGCCTCTCCGTTTTCGACGTTCAATGATCTCGGAATGATCACGCAGGAGTTAGAGATGGATTATCCGGTAGACATGGTAGTGGCAGGAGAAAAACAGCGTGAGTATATGAAAGCCGGGAGTTTACTCTCGGTAAATCGGAGTTAAACTCCCGGCCCTGATCTTATTCGAGCGAGTATCCGAGCTTAGGCTGTTTTACCTCCGATTTGGCGTGGGTTGACGAATGGGGTGTCTCGCTCGAAATCTCTCGCGCATTGCTCTGAATAATCGCCTTGGGCTGAAGTGTGTACGCCACAGCGAGCGAAAGCAGTGCCAGAGCGGTAATGATTAATGTTCGGTAACTGAATGTATCTGTCATAAAGACTCCTTTGTTTTTTTGTTGATGAAGCGGCTTCTTTTGCAATGCGTGTGCCATGGGCGAAAGGCAATAGGTCGCCGATGAGTCGTGCAGTGTGGGGTGTGGTCTACAGTGATTGTGTAGTTAAACTCGAGTGGCTTTCGGATTGAAAATAGCAGCATTTTACAGTAAGATTCACGCATGAATATCGATAGCAACCTTCTTTATGGAATCTATGATCTGGTCAGTACCCAGTCTTTCGAGAATGGTGAGCAGACCGCGACACGGGCAACTTCAGGCATGTTCGTGTTTAGACGCGATCAGCGCTTGTCGGTCGTTAGTGGCGCCACCGATTGGGTCATGGCGTATACCGGCTCATTTAAAGTCGAGGGTGATATTCTGCAGATTCAGGTCGATTCGTGCGTGGTCAAGGAACTCGAAGGCACTCAAATTATCCGTAAGATCGAAAAACTCGATGGCAAGACACTCGTACTCAGCATGGAAAAAAAGAATGAAGGCAAGCGCACTGTCATCGAGTGGAAGAAAGTGGCCCCTATTTAAAGTGCTATTGTGCTCTTTAGTCTTCCTCTGTAGGTGTAGAATAAAGCCTACAAGAAAAACTACTCTTTGTTATTAACCCACAGTT
>CAIKYX010000200.1 GCA_903831745.1 Oligoflexia bacterium | reverse complement strand
GGGGGCGCAGGTAAAAGTTAAATTGATTTTGAGACGGAAGAAAATAATTACGGGGAACCTCTACCGCATGCTCAAGACGAACCCTTTGCTCTCGCTTTATGGTTCTACTCACATAATATCGCTCGAGTGCAAATCGAGCGAACTCTTCAATGTTACCCAGAGGAAAAATGAGCTGAGTGCCATTTTCTCGGTTATAAATCTCGAGCTCGTCTGATGAACCTGGCATGCGGGCCTTGGCTGCAGGCAATTGTGATCCTTGAAGATAAAGTTTGATCTCATATTCAGAGCGATGCTCGCTGATCGCATCTTCTGAACAAGCGCTGATGTCGAGATTTGCGGCATGCGACAAAGCAGGCATCCAAAAAGCTGCAAAAAACAGGGTGCAAATCAGGAACGCAAAACGCATTTGCAGGAATTTACATGAGACCCTCTAAAATATGAAGCGCATTAGATGGGCACTTCAAATTCAACCATTTTCCCTAAATCTTGCCAGTTCAAAGCAAGCACAAGTGATGTCAACGAACCGACTGAAGCACCTGCGAATGTTCTCTGACTTGATGCTTATGCAAGTCAGTTACCGCAGCATCAAAGGTCTTCTTAAAGTCTTCGACAAAACGAGTGAACTCCGGAAAAATCTCGGGTGAATGGATGAAGTCGATGAACTGCGGATCAATCTCGATCTCGACTTCCGTAAAAGAGTTTTTTGGCCCTGCAGCCGATAATAACTCTTCCGTCGAATATTGATCAAACGAAAAAAAGCCCACCTTTTGCCACGCACCATTTACCCCTGTGTATTCGAGAGGAACTCCGAGCCTTCGGGTAGTGACTTTGCGTTTCTTTACGATTCGTTTGAGAACCCCCTCTGGAAAATAGGTCGATAATTCTTTTTGAATGAAGGCGAGCATTACCTCGTCCGATTCTGCATCAGGCAACCCCGCATCGAGCGGCTTTGGGGTTTCGAGGCGATGAAGAAAATCACCGTGATTGCCTACCACTTTTTTGATCATCATCATTTTCTTAGGCTCATCACCGACCCCGTTTTTGCCGGTGCTCCAACGCTTGATCCTCGCGGCGAATCCCGCCTGCTCGAGCTCTCCCTCGGGTGTATCAAAATAGTAAGAAACTTCGTTCGGTGCGCCGACCAGAAGTTTTACGTCCAAATGATCGTCACCGACCCACCGATCATCCTGACGATAGAGGGATCCTTTGTAATAAGGGCCACTTGCCAGAGTGTAGTGCACCTCGAGCTCTTCATGCGCGGTAAAATATTCGGCCGGAAGCAAAGCCTTATCCTGAAAGCTCCAGCGGATATTTCCGTACCACGCGGGCATGAACGACCCTTCGTGATAGTGTTCGAGCACTGATTTAAGCGGACGAATTTGAAATTTAAAACCAGTTCCTTCCCGCAAAAAATAGTTACGCTGGGGCTCGCGGGTTCCGTTAATTCGCACAAAATGCTCGAGCTCGATTCGCTCGCTCAGGTAATAGCGCTCGAGCGCAAAACGAGCGAGCTCTTCGATATTTCCGAGCGGAAACACCAGCTCCGTTCCTTCCTTATTATTATACTTTGCGAGCTCTTCGACACTTCCTGCAATTTGCTTTTTGGCGGACGGCAGCTGCGAGCCCTTCAGATAAAGCTTCATCTCGAATTCAGAACGATGTTCGCTGACCGCATCTTCCGAACAAGCGGTAATATCCAGATCCGTCGCACGCGTCTGCACGGAAAAAGTAACTCCTGCTATCAGGAGCAGGACCAGTCTGGATATAGAACTTCGCACCCATCCCACTTTAAGCGGCGTGCGGATATTCTAAAAGATCATTTTAGTCAGCTAATAAGAATCAACTGTTTTCGCTGAGAAATAAAAAGCCTGCTCGAGCGCTCTTCGATTTGCGAAATTTTTTTTGTTCCGGTAGTGTGAACTCTGCCATTCAAAAGACCTGTTTTTAAGTGGGGGTGTAGCTCAGTTGGTAGAGTATTTCCATGGCATGGAAGGGGTCCTCGGTTCGAATCCGTGCACCTCCACCATTTAAAAACAGGCCCTATTTTCATCATTCTCAAAACAATAAAGACATCTTTCAGTAGTTATTTTTAATTCAGTCATTATTTCCTACATACTTTCGCACTCCCTCACCCAAGACCCCATTTAAGCTTCATTTATCAACTCAATCTATTTAATCACTAAAACCCACTAAACAGTTTGTTTAGTAAGCGCTTGCCTGACTAAAGCGCTTTTGCTACATTGCCCCCATGGAATCGCCCCAACTTAACTATCGCACGATCCTTCAAGAGGAATTCGCACGCAGAAAGAAACGGAACCCCTCCTATTCTTTGCGCTCGTACGCGCGCGATCTCAAGCTTTGTGTTGCAAGCGTTTCAAACCTCCTTTCTGGCAAGCAAGGGCTTTCGCCATTAAAGGCCAAACAGGTGGCCCAGATTCTCGAACTCGAAGAGTCTGAAATGGAGCTGTTCTGCACACTGGTCGAAAGCCGTCACGCGCGAGCAAAAGTGAATCGAGAGCAGGCACAAAAAAAATTGGGAGCCCAGGAACTGAAAGTCACTGACCTTTCGATGGAATATTTTAAAGTCATTTCTGAATGGTATTATTACGCCATTTTAGAATTGCCGGGAGTTGCTGACTTCAGAAGCGACACCAAATGGATCGCCAACAGACTAGGGATTTCAGCATCCACCACCACCGAAGCAATCAATAGACTCATCCGACTCGAACTTTTAGAAGAGGACGCTCGGGGAAACTATAAAAAGGTTCCAGGATTCTTAAGCGCCATCGCCAACGTTCCGAACCGATCTATTAAAAATCATCACCGCCAAATGCTTCAAAAAGCTGACGTGGCTCTCGATGAACAATCGGTCGAAGAATCTGATTTTACTGGCGTAACTTTTTCGATGAATACGGAAGACCTTAAATGGGCAAAAGAAGAAATTAAAAAATTCAGACGCGCCCTCTCGACCCGACTTAGTGCCAACAAGAATAAGAACAGACTTTACCAACTAAATTTTGAGCTCTTCGCCCTAGATCAAATAGAAAATGGAAATGAATATGAAAAATAGAAGATCAAACTTTGCAGTCATCGCCCTGGCGGTATTTTGTCAAATCCCCGCAGGGTCTCTTGCACAAAGCGAACACGGACGAGGGCACCCTCGACCTCGCGGCGGCGATGATTGTGAAAAGAAAATCAAAGAGATTCGAGACGGAATCAGGACCGACTGGATCGAAAAGGCTGAAGTCAGCGGGGTGAAAGACCCTCTCTTTAAACTTCAGTACGGAGTTTCTAAAGAAGAATACATTAACGAAATGAAACGGGTCCTCGCTCCGGGCGCCGTGACCATCTCTTGCGTCAAGGAAACTCCAGAAAATAACTATATGCCAGTAATGGTCGGCGGGGTACCTAAGACCTGCATGAACTTTGCAGAGACCTCGAAGCGAAAAGCAAAAATTCTGTGTGACTATGAACGCTTTTTGAATCTCGTTACATTAGCCGATGCAAGCGCTCGTAAGAAACAACGGGTTCCTCATGACGATGCAGATCGTTATCCGCTCATTCACCATGAATTCGACAGTATTCATGAACTGATCGAAAAAAGTCCACGAAACGATATTGCGGACTCGGACTATTACGTTTCGGACCAGATTACTAAATTTGGAGGTTGGACTTCGGTTTATAAGCTAGGATTTCTAAGAAGAACGGGCTCGAACGAGTTACCTTCGTGTAGAATCATTGCTAACAGTACCCACGCCGACGTAGAAACCGGAACCGCGATGATCGACTTTAGATACCACGTGGTCAAAACAACCATAAAAGACAAGAGGCTGCGGATCGTTCCGTTTCCGACTTCGACATTAAAGAAATTCGAAGAGACTCTTGGATTTAAGACGTACAAAGACCCTTCATCCCCTATAAATGGTTACGAAATTGCTGAAGCAAGGTTTTTTCCTTCAACCGCCAAAGGCCATAGATTCGGGTTCATCGGATGGTATACAAACTTTGAAGAAAAAGAAGATTACACTGAAGAAGCCTATACAATCGAGGCAGCACAAAAACTCTATCAAGCTTTGATCGCTGATCATCAATGCTCTGACGAAGTCCGTTGCGATTTAGCCGAATTCAAAGCGGATATCGACGCAATCTATGAGAATGCGCTCGAAGCCTCTGACGCAACCCCAAACGGGTCTCAAACCCCTTCGGCACTTCAGGTGTTATCTAAATTTATCGAATACAATCTGAATCACCTGAACCGAAACGGAAACTACTGCTCTGGACTCCCTTCACAACCTCTCTCTTGGGCCCAAGTGTCGAGATTGCAAACCGTCGATGTCTATACAAGCGAACACTTAAAGGGACTACGAGATCTTAAAACTTATCGAGCAGCCGCCTACGAGATCATGAATGCAACTAAATCAGCGAGTGGTGATTTTTAGTCTCACTGAACCTGAAACGTAGTCACAATACCGTAGTGATCCGAGAGCCTTCTAGGAGGACTCCCGCGAAACGGGGTTAAATCTTGGGTCGGGCGCCACTTGTCGTAAAACCCTTGAATCGGAAAATCAAAGGTCAGTGGTTTTACCGGAAAGCGCGATTCCATCTGATGAATCAGTTCTTCTGAAATGGCTTGATTGAAAACGCGTTCAGAGCGAACTGCCTTGAGCGTCGGATTTTCACAGACAAAGATGTAGTCCTCGACTTCGCTTGGCAATCCAGGAAAAAAACCATCACTGACGTAAGGGTTATTCTTATCAAAGGTGTAATCCGGCTCGTCGGCTGCGCTCTTGTTGTTTGCACTTAAATAGGTGTTGATCAAAGACTTGTTTCCAGGACACGAACCATTCAGAAGCGTCAAATAGTCTTGTGAAAAATTCAGTGAGAACTTGCCAGGAACCCAGGTCTGGTTCGTCAGCACATTCATACTACGAGACACTCCACCAATCGTCATCTTCTGTGCAGGCACTGAGCCGATTTCGAAATGCCCATCCTGCCATTCTTGATAATGAAGATTCAAATCCGCAGCAAGAATCGTGTATTTTGAAGACTGATGCTGACGCATCCAGGTTGAAATCTCTTTCATCTGGGCCTTGTGCCCGATGCTTTCACCGCGATCATAGTGGCCATCTTTGAACTCAACTGCGCCCGGGTGCGCCGCCCAAAGATCGATCCAACCGATTTTTCGGTTTGGAAAATAAACCTGAAGCTTCATCGCCGCCTTCTCGTCGAATACTTTTTCAACGATTTGGGTTCCATCCTTAAAGCGATAAACCCCCAGCGGATGGTCTTCATCCTGATCGGCTACTCTCAGCGGGTATTTCGAAAGAATTAAAAGCCCATCACCGATGTCTTCGCCCCAACCCTTGATATCCCCTTGCGAGTTATAACGATAATGAGTGTATCCAAAACCATACATGTCCTGAATCAATCGATCCTTCGATTCTTCCGACCAAACTTCCTCGAGAACGAGCACATCTGCGCCAGTCGAGGCCAAAAATGAGGGCATGATTTTTCGTCGTTGCTCGACATCAAAGATGAATTTTTTCTTAAACGGAATATCGGTAACCCGTCCGGTACCCATGGCATAGCCACTAAACACGACCGAAAAATCGAGAAGGAAGGTGTTGAATTGCAGTACCTTCAAAGTTTTGGGTTCAGGCACGGCATAGCCGATCGAAATGCCCGCTAGTGGATCTGGCGAAGGAGACGGCATGATCCACGGATGGTGTTCATCCGAAATAATTACTGTATGAAACAGACGATTGTACCTGCTGTAGTCTTCGGTAGCTGGAATGGTATTAAAAAGAGGTTCGTTACTGTTATAATGGGGAATTTGAGCGGAGCTGAGCTGTGATAAGAAGAAGGTCAGAAGAAGTAAAATCTTTTGCACGGAAGCGAGCTTGATGGATTTGTCTCAATTTTTCAAGTCGTGTTTCGATCAAGGAACAAATAAGTTCGCCTCATTAAATAGTATCAGTTTAAAATAATTGTGGCATCCATTGGAGGGAGTCAATGGATGCCACAATTCAGTCATCAGGTCAGAATTACTGAATAATTTGCAAACAAGTTGAACCGTAAAGTGTGTAGTACTGGTAGTAGTAACCGCAAGCATATGAATAAACGAGTGGCGTACAGCCGTAGTAAGTATTCACGTAACCTGCTTGGCAAGAATTTGTAGTGCCGGTGCCTTGAACACAGCCGGTAATTTGAGCATTCCAAGTCCAACCGGTTGGACAATTGTGATTGTCAGGCGTTGCACTCGGGCTTGGGGTTGGGTAACCGTTATTTACATTTGAAGGAACGCATCCGATGCCGTTCCAGGTAAGGCCGGCTCCGCAGCCGTTAGAAATCAGTCCATTTTGTGAATTTGGACTTTGGCTGCTTCCGCATCCTGTTTGAAGCAGAATCAAAAAACAAACACCTACTAAACTAGAAACCACATTTTTAATTTTAGAAACTCTCATAATCACTCTCTCCTCTTTCTCTCTTACCCTATATAAAGCACCGACCGTGCCAAAGTCGGGCATCACCGCTTTGAGATAAAAGAGCGTATAAACGAGCCTGCGCGGGCTCGCTTTTAAGTGATTTGAAATCGTCTAATGTTTGGTCAGTTTTTTAAAACTTGTACAAAGTTTATTCAAAATGCGTACGTTGGACTATCACCCGGCAATAGAGATTCTGGAAGATCTTTAAACTGAATCAGTTGATCGCCATTGAAATCCAGCACCCAGGCGCGATCATATACATCCCCCCCAGGCCAGTCGTGCCCGGTGGCCCCAAAGGCAGCCACGATGTCGGTAATCACTTTGTGTTCCCAACAGATTAAAACCATGTGGCCGTCATAGGCATGGGTGCTTTTGATCTCTTCGACCATTTTGGCGTAATCATCTCGAATATAGTCCTGATGAATCGACAATCCTAATTGTTTGGCTAAAGGGGTAACGGTTTGAATAGCTCTGACCGAACCTCCCGCAACCGCGGGCTTGAAAGCATAAATGGCCACGGGTGCACCAAAACGCATAACCTCAGGATTGGTCTTAAAGAATCGGGGAAGCGATTGCGCTCTTTGAACCCCTTGCGCACTGAGCTCTCCGCCGGTAGCTGGTTTCTCACCATGGCGAATTACCACTATTTGCGCGGGCATTGCAAAAACGGATTTTACCCCGATCATAAAAAACAGAACGAACACTAAAAAATAATGTTTCATTTAAACCCCTCCCCCAACGATTTTCTATCACGCTAAATTTCGAAATGAAAGCGCGCGGAATAAATCTGGGCAGGACCACGGTCTGCGTTATAGGCCGGATGATTGATGAGTTGCGCATCAACGCTAAGCGCAATTTCTTTGCGCAATTGATAGGAATAATAAGTTTCTAGAATCTCCTCCGGACGGTAATTCAATCTACTGTCGCCCACAATAAATCCGTTTCCGCCAGCACCCAGGTATCTGAGATGGTCCTCTGAAAGCGCATTGATCGCCAGACCTATGCCGAGCACATCCGCTTCACGCTGCCAATGGGTCCCTTTCAGACTTGCCCCTACTGAAAAGGCCCGATCAATTTCGGTAAACGCCCAAGTTTCATTCGAACCGTCATTCCATCCGATACGAGAAAACAATCCCAATACCGGAGTTATCTCTTGCTCGAAGTTCAAACCGAAACCATATTTCGTGCGGTAAGCGCGAGTTTGTGTAATGTCGACGCCATTTAGCGGATCGAGCGTCGCCTGAGAATACGAGCCCATATGGGCGTGATTCAAATACGTTAAAATCCGAGCGACACCGGGATGCATGCCCGCTTCATAATGGTATTCGAACTCAAGATTATTTCCTTGTGCCTTGTCGATCTGTCGATCGAGACCAAGTTGATTTGCTTCAGCAGGCTCCATCACACTGGCAAAACGAATACTCCATTCGGGACGATGGTATTCGAGCATCAAACCCCAAGTATACCCGCGCGTGTCGGCTGCATAATCCCAGGCGCCGTTATCCATGAATGACCAATTCATGAACTGTGTTCTTGGATTATGCGCGTATTGATTATTGTCAAAAAAATCATTCAAGGAAAAAGTGCCGACCACGACAGATAACCGCTGCGCAGGTAATTCTTCGGCCAACTGGTTTTCGTCCGTTTCAATCTTCTCACTGTCTTCTGAAAGTCTGAAATATTGTCGCAAATAGAGCCTGGCCATTTTTAGTTTCAGACTTGCGGTATCGATCCGATAAGTTTCGCCATTCGAAAATCCGGCAGCCCCATGGGCACCACTCAGCCCCCCTCCTCCGGTCATCTCGGGATCAAAATAGATTTCGCTGTTTTTCCAGAGGTGGGTGCCTAAAAAAAGTGTCGACGTTATGGACGTTTGCACTTGCTTGCTTGATGCGAGACTGTTTACGCCCGAGTAAGGCGAAATCATTTCGGGATGATATTGAGGCAGAACGGTCGCTTGCAAATGGGCACTGTAGGATTCGGGCGACACTTTCTCATCGGCCCAGGCCTGATATCCGCATATCAGGCAGAAAAGCTGAAAAACGAAGAAATAAAGCAAATGTTCAGCCTTCGCCTTACTGCTGCTCGTTCTCTTCATCCGGAAACTCTTCAATCATGCTCTCTCGAATGGTCTCGAGTTCAACCAAACGTTTTCTTAATCGCAAATGAATGCCCAGTGATTGCAATAACGGAATCAGGCGTTCGGCCACTTTTTCTTCTTTGACAATCAAAAACTGAGGTACCCTCGTTTGTTTTTCGATCGAACCGATCAAAGCCTCTGCAATTTCTTGCTGAGGATCGGCATGAGCCTCGAGTGTGACAAGCCCTAGTAATCCAGAGTTACGTTCTGCAACTCCAGCACACTGAACGAACACTTCTTGGTCTCCTTGATAACGGGTTGCGGGTAAGAAAAAATCTGCGGCTTCCCAAACCCCTTCTTGAGGCAGTCCGGCAGCCTGAATCCGTTTCAGCCGAGCATCGAGCAATTGAATCGGATCATATTTGAAAAACTGTTCTTCTGGAAAATCTCGAACATCTGCTCGCCACGATTGGGCCACTTTCCAGAGATGATAACAATAGTCTTCGGTCTCGCCCAGAGTAGGAACCTTCTCTTCATCCATCTGAACAATCAGAAAGTTGATTGCGTCCATGACTTCGAACATGAGTTGTTTTTCGTCCAGGCGGAGTGGCTCTGGCGGCTGCCCATACTTCATCGAAACATAAGTATCGACTTGTTCGTCGACAATATTGATCTTGATTCCATCGGTCGTGGCAAAATCCAATCCGAATTCAGGAACCCATTCGCCCGAGCGGTATTGCAAATAGCGATTGGCTGGATCTCGACCGCGCAAAATCAAAAGCTTAAAATCTGCCTCCTGATCTTCGCCAAAAAAAGCACAGATGAATGATTCTCGATCGGGTGTCGAGGTGTCGATGCAAATACCGGTCCACTCGTCGAAACGGGTCCAGGGCGTGAGTTCATGAAAGCGATTGAGGATCTGATCCGGGTTTTGCATTGAGAATAAAAGACCATGATCGCCGCTTAAATGCAAGGAATTCGCCCTCTGGCGTAAGCGATTGCAATGCGGTAAACTCTAGAAAATGACCGACCTTCCTTTAGCCGTACTCATTCTTCAACACCCCCAAGAACCTTCTCGTAAGGACAATGCGGTCAGTTCTGCGCGCATCTTGGCCGAGAACCTAAACCCATGCCATGTCAACACCGGCCTTTCTTGGCGAAACTTAGAAGCGGCACTGAAGAAATTCACTGCCATTCAGGGGGCCGCCGACTTAAAAAAACCTTCACTTTGGGCAACCCTCTATTTAGGCACCCAGAAGCAGAGTAAACAAAATGAAGCGGTAGAACCCGGTCTGTACTACCTCGATAAAAAAGGAAATCCGAAAGAGCCTGACTCCGAGCCCATTGGTGGATTAATTCTGCTCGATGGAACCTGGGCCCAAGCCAAGACCATGTGGTGGAGAAATGCGTGGTTACTGAAGACCAAACGCATTCATCTGATTCCGAAACAAAAATCGCTCTATGGCAATATTCGAAAGGAACCTCGCCCCGAATGCGTCTCTACACTCGAAGCCGCTGCAGAAACGCTGAGCTTTCTCGGCATTGATCCGTCAGTGGAAGTGATGTTAAAGCAAAAATTTGCTCAGGAATTGCAGAATTTCAAAAAAGGTCAGGGGCAGTTTAAGTAGAAGAATAAGGCTGCTACTCCAGCACCTGTAAAGTGGCAAAGCCGCAATGCTTGTGCCTTGTAACTTTTCTACCGACGCTTTTGATTCTGTTGCATTTTACCGAGCATATCCATTGCAGCCTTCATTTGTGCCTGCATATTTGGATTGTTCATTTGGCCCATAAGCGCGCCCAGATTCGGTGGCACGCCACCTTTTCCGCCGCCCATGCCGCTCATCATGTTTTGCATCTGAGACATCGCATCGCCCATATTCTTTGAATTTGGAAATGCCATTTTCATCATTTGATCGGAAGCTTTTTTGAGCTTCATGAAAACAAAAACGTTAACGGCCGTTAAAATCGCTACAAAAATCCAACTTACTAATACCCAGTTCATAGGCCACCAGAGTAGCGATCCGGAACAAACGAGTCAAGGACTCTTGGGCAGGGTACTTAAGGCCAAACCACCGGAGGGATCCGGTGAGTCATTTTCTCCTCAAATAACGGATCATTCTGAAAACATTGACCGCAAGTTTGCTCAGGCACGATATCCGCCCTCACCGTCTTTTGGCCTTGATTGAAGTGACTCAACAAATCCAGTGTAGAATAGAGCAGCCAAAGCTGAAGATCCTTCTCGCCCTTCAGCGCACGGGGCATCGGAAAACGGATGTCAATTCTGAGATTCTTTTTTAGAAATTCGATATCGAGAGGCTTCTTTTGCCTGACGTTAAAACTCGAGGCATAGCAACCCCACTCTTCAGTTCGGGCGTCTCGACCTAAAAAATAGACTTCTCGAGGAATAGGAATCACCGGCAACGCCGCTTTCAGACAGGCTGGCTGCTTTTCTTCATCCGGATCGAGCACCAATTCTGGTTTCGCCTGGTAACTGAACGAGTAATGAGCTACACCATCCTTTAACGAATTCAAACAATCGACCATAATTTTTCCACGACCCGGGCCGAAAAGGTTTTTATAAAAACTTCCCGGCCAATCGCATTTCAGCTCATGGTCCTTTTTTGAAAAATCGTCAGGGTTTGATGGATCATATTCGGGTGCAAAGTACTCGACTGCCATCAGATTGATCGCATCGATTTGTATCTTGGTATGTGTAGTTTCGTACACGTGGGGAGTCGTACAAGAAAGCACTCCTAATAGAACTAGTGGCAACCAGCGCATGGTTCAGCTACCTTTTTTGATTCATAATCTTCGGCCAGTTGGTTGATGCGCTTGAGTTCTTCCATCATGAGTGTGCGAACCCGATCCCGAAAACCATCCAACTCATTTGCTTTCAGATCAGCAGTGGCAATAGGCTCGAGCACACTAATGACGATGGTTCCGCCCTTCAGGTCGAAACTTTCCCACACAGCCTTTCCCTTAAGCGAGCTACACACGACCGGAATAATAGGAAGCTTGGTACTCGAAGCCAAAAAGAAGGCCCCTTTCTTAAAAGGAAGCATTAACTCATCGCCCTCCCCATGACGGTTCCGCGTTCCTTCCGGAAATATGGCGAGATTGAGGTTTTTCTGGCGAATCGTAGCGGTCACCTCATTGATCATCCGTTTCGCATCATTCGTCTTGCTACGGTCGATGAGAATGTTACCAGCCATTTTAAAGAACCACCCGAATACCGGAATGTGCTGAAGCGACTTCTTGGCCACGATGACGGTCTCGAACGGCGTCACCGCACCAATGATGGCGAGGTCGAGCCCTGATTGATGATTGCCAATCAGAACCGCCGGTCTCACTGAATACATTCGGGCCTCATTCAGAATGACAAATTTCATTCCAACAATTTTGCGACTCACAAAACCGAACATCTGCAGAAAAATTCGATTTAGTTTATAGCGTCCCTTTGGCCAGAAAATGACCGTGAAGATCGCAATCACGAGACTTAGGGCACCGCTTAAAATCAACGCCAGAAACAATAAAACTGCTTTGACGAATCCCATTAAGAATCCCACACTGAATTCTTGGTGCAATTCGCAACATAAGCCTGCAAGGCCTTACTCGAATGAATGGTTTTTTTCATGCGTTTGAATAACTCGACGCTGGTTTCACACAATGCGCGATAATTCACTCCACATTCGATTCCCATTTCTTTAAAAAAATAAACCAGGTCTTCAGTGGCAAGATTTCCTGCGGCACCCGGGGCAAAGGGACATCCGCCCAATCCTCCCAATGAGGCATCAAAAGCCCGAATGCCGAGTTCGTAAGATTGAAGTGCATTCGCCAAAGCAGTACCGCGCGTATCATGAAAATGAACGGCCATCTTCTCGACTCCATGTGCGCGAATCAGCGGTGCAAGAATTTCTTTTACACCACTCGGATTGGCCACGCCGATCGTGTCACCGATCGAAAGTTGATCGACACCCAACTCGAGCATTTTCTCGAGTACCAAGAGAGCGTGAGCCGGTGCAATTCTACCTTCAAAAGGACAGCCCCAAACTGTCGAAACATATCCACGTACCTTTAAGGAATGCTTTTTTGCATCGATCATCAATTGTTTCATCTCGACAAATGATTCATCGACCGACTTTCCGATATTCTTTTTATTGAAACTGTCCGAGACCGCTGTAAAAAAAGCGACATGCGTGGCGCCGCTCGCTATGGCGCGCTCGAGCCCCTTTTGATTCGGAACCAAATACCACATGCGTGTACTTCCGTGTGGATTCACCGGGGGGTGTTTTACAAAATGTTGCGCAAGAGCTTCGGTATCCGCCATTTGCGGCACCTTGTCTGGACGGACGAAGGATCCTGTTTCGAGATCGCGAAGTCCTGCAGCCGCCAAAGCCTGAACCAACCAAATCTTATCGGCCAGGCCCAGTATCTGTTTTTCATTCTGAAGGCCGTCTCTCGGGCCCACTTCAAAGATTTGAACCGGTAATTCGCTCATTTTCCTTTGTCCTTAGGTTTTTCCTTATCTTTAAAATCGAGGAGCTTTTGCCCTGGTACCAGAATCTGGCCTTCAGTAATCAACAGCTTAACCACAGTGCCAGCCTGAGTGGCCTTGATGGCGAACTCCATCTTCATGGCCTCAATCATCAAGAGCGGCGTATTCTCTTCTACTT
>CAIKYX010000199.1 GCA_903831745.1 Oligoflexia bacterium | reverse complement strand
CTCGTTGTTTCAAACTTTGCGTAGACAATATCCGGGGCTCGATCTCTTCCGGTTTCTACGAATCTCGGCAGCGCAGCGACTGGTGCCGATGGAACGTTTTTATGAAGAAGCCGAACGTTCCTATGCCATGGTTCGTAAAGCAGCTGATCAGGGCAGGCTCTACCTCAGTCATGCGCTTCAGTGTGGTGATGTCAAAATCTGGGTCGAAGACGGTGTCCGCCAACTCGGAATTTTTCATGATGCCAAGGTGGCCAAAGTCGAAGACGGGGTGATCACGACCGAAGACATGAATTTGCTTTACTATTATCGCAACCGGCTGACCGGTTATGGATTCGGCAAGTTGAACGAATCTTCTCAATCACGACATTTTTTTGGAGAAAAGGATGAAAAAGGATTTTTGGTCTAATTCGAGAGTCGCGGTGTTGGGCGGAGGCAGCTTTGGTACCGTGCTTGCGAATATTGCCGCAAAAAATTGCGCGGAAGTATCACTCTACATGCGTTCCGAAGAGCAATGCCGTACCATGAATTCGACTCGTTCGAATCCGAATTACGTCAAAGACCTGGTGCTTGACCCAAAATTAAAAGCGGTCAGTTCGTACGAAAAGCTTTTTGAACAGCCACTCGATCTGATTCTCTTTGCCTTTCCATCCCATGCCTCGCGCGAGCAGGCGAAAAATGTCGCACCTTTTCTGCGTGGAAGCGAAATCGTGCTGCATTCGACCAAAGGAATCGAAGAGCAAAGTCTGAAACGAATTTCAGTGGTATTAGCCGAAGAGTTACCGGTGATCCGCATTGGCGCGCTATCAGGCCCCAATCTCGCCGGAGAAATTGCCAAGAATGAACCCGCAGCGACCGTGATTGCTTCACCGTTTGATGATGTGGTGGTCGCGGGCGAAGCAGTCTTCTCGACTCCTCGTTTCCGGGTGTATACGTCGCACGATATTGTCGGAGTCGAATGGGGTGGCACCCTCAAGAATATCTTTGCGATTGCAAGTGGTATTCTCGACAGCGTTGGATTTGGTTATAATACCAAGGCGCTTTTGATGTCGCGAGGCCTGGCCGAGATGGTGCGCTTCGGTGTTGCGATGGGCGCAGATTCCGAGACTTTTCTGGGACTCGCAGGAATGGGCGATTTGATTGCCACTTGTAGTTCGAATCAATCGCGAAACTATCGGGTGGGTTATCATCTGGCCAAAGGTCAGAAGTTAGAAGACGTGTTGAAAGAACTCGGGCAAGTGGCTGAGGGGGTTCGCACAACCCGAATTGTTTACGAGTTTGCCAAAGAGCGCGAAGTCGAAATGCCAATTACCGAATCGATTTATAAAATTATTTCAGGCGAATGGACTCCCGAACAAGGGGTAGCCCATTTGATGACCCGACCGCAAGTAAAGGACTAACCATGCACGACATGAGTATGAAAGAACGGTTGTTAGAGTTACTAGGCATCGAGCCGTTGGTGGTGCTCACCTTAATGAGCTTGGTCGCGTATTTTATTTATAAGGTTTTTTTGCGCAAGCTCAGCAAGCCCAGGCACGAGAATCTGCGAAAACTCTTTCAGGAGATGTTTACCACCTTTTTGTTTTTCGTCATCGCCTGGGGGCTTCAGTACCTGATCATCAATGAGTTTCTGCCGTTCGCTCGTATTTATCATTATTTTGGAATCGCAGCGGTAGTCTTGGGCGCGCTCGTGCTCATTCGAATTGTAAAAATCATGGTGTTTGAATATTTGTTCATTAACAGCATGACTGCCGGAGTGCCGGTGCTGCTGGTAAATCTGGTAACCCTGGTCATTTCGATCTTCATCGCAGCCTGGTTGTCGACTTCTGTGTTTGGGGTGCGCTGGGCTCCGCTCCTTGCCACTTCAGCATTTGTTTCGGTCGTCATGGGGCTTGCGCTTCAGGATACGCTCGGAAATCTTTTCGCAGGTGTGGCTCTGCAGTTTGATAAACCTTACGAAATCGGTGATTGGATTGAAGTAAATTCACTCGAAGGTTCTCAATCGCTGGTGGGCGAGGTGCATGAGATTACCTGGCGTGCGACCACGCTTTACGGCCTGATGGACGAAGTCATTACCATTCCGAATCGTGTGGTCGGGCAATCTGAAGTAATGAATTTTTCGGCCCGCAAGAAACCCATTTATCGGGGCGTAACGGTTTATCTCGATGCCAATGCCGATGAAAACACGGTCAAAGAAATCTTTTTTCGGGTCATGAAAGAAACCAAGGGTATCCTACAAAACATCGAGCAGTTG
>CAIKYX010000198.1 GCA_903831745.1 Oligoflexia bacterium | reverse complement strand
CCGGCCCGATCTACCGACTTTGCAAACATTTACGTGAAATGATTGAAAAAAATTCAGTCGAAGACGTGAACTTCAGAAAAGACGATTACTTTCCTGAACTCGCGGATTCGGTAAATCTTTTCTTCCGTCAGCAAAGAAATAAAGACAAGTCTTCAGACGATAAAAAATCGGCCTAGGACTTAAAGGAGAACCCATGTTGGATTTCGTTAAAAATAATTTTGTACACGTAGCCCCGATCCTGCTCTGCGCAGGTTTCGCGGTAGCAATCATGTTCGAACGGTGGATTACGCTCTACTTCAGATACAGCATGAGCGGCCGGGCCCAATTCTTTGATAAGGTTCGCCAGCTGGTGCTCAGCGGAAGGATCGCGGAAGCAGTTACTTTTTGTGACCGATACCCGAGTCAACCGGTGGCCAAGGTGGTCAAGGAAGCATTGCTTCGAACTCAAATGCCTGAAGAAGTAATCGCTCACGGACTCGAAATCACAGTCAGCGAACTTCAACAACAAGTTCAGAGTAGAACTCCATTTCTCGCAACCATCGCCAACGTGGCAACCCTCCTCGGACTTTTTGGAACCATTCTCGGATTGATTCATTCTTTCGAAGCAATTGGTAATGCCAGTGCTCAGCAACGATCAGCCCTACTCGCTGCGGGTATTTCTACTGCCATGAATGCGACCATGATGGGTCTAGCCGTAGCCATTCCTTGCATGGTGGTTTTCAGTATTTTTGCTTCAAAAACCAATCAGATCAATGCTGAAATCGAACAGTCGGCCACCCGAATGCTCGACATCATCAAACAATATTTCTATTCGTTTTCGGAAGTCGAAGCACGAGATCAAAAAAGTGATTTTAGACGGAGAGTTGCATGAGCACGGGATCCGCTCCCTCATCAGGCGGAAAACAGATCGGACAGGATGTCGAACTCAACATCGCATCCATCGTCGATTGCTTTACCGTCCTCATTACTTATTTGCTGGCTGCAGCTTCATTCCTGACGGTTGGAGCGCTGGATGTTACCGTCGCCGCGACTGACAGTGGAGCACCGGATCAAGCCCAGCTCTCGCCCCAAACCATCATCAGCACTCCGAGCGAGTTATTGGTGATGGAACTGACGACAGATCATCAGATTCATTTTAAGGGTTATGGAAGCGAAAACAGCAATTTCGCAGTTCCGTCGACTGCCGGAAAATTCGATTATGAAGCAGCCACCCGCTTTGTCGAGAATTACAAAGCAAAACATCCGACCCTCATGAACGTGGTGCTTTCTGCTCAAAATGAAGTTTCTTACGGAGATTTGGTCGAAGCCACAGACGCAGCGAAGAAGACCCCTTCCGGTCGTTCTGGCGAGCGGAGACTCTGTATGAAGAAAACCTTTTCAAAGAAGAAAAAACTGGACGGCGAAACCAGCCTGAACATTACCGCGATGGCATCAATTTTCGTCGTGATCCTCGTTTTTCTCTTGAAAAGTCTTTCTACCAATGTGGCCGCCGTTACTCCCACCCAGGACCTGACGCTTCCGGAAGTAAAGCAAGCTCCGGACGTTGCCGATGCACTAAAACTCGAGATTTCGGCAGATACCATTCTGGTCGACGACCACTCGGTTCTGAAACTCGATCATTTTCAGTTTGATTCACGCGATCTTGACGAAACCGGCGGACTAAAAGCGGTTTCAAAAGCCATTGCCGCAGAGAAAAAAAATCACGAAAACAGCGAAAGCAGCGAACGCAGCGTCGTTATCATTGCAGATCAAAAAACACCTTACGCAACCATGAAGCGAGTCATCGCCTCTACCTCTTCTCAGGGCTACATGAACCTGAAATTGATGGTGGTCAAGGAGCAATGAACGATGCGCACAGCGGGTGTCTCTCTTATAATTCTGCTTTTAGCCCAAACCGCACTCGCACAGGATGAAACTACTCCCGCCGATTCTGAATACCTTGGCGCTGCCTATGCTACCCAGGTTTCAGCCGCAGAAGGCATGGAGCGCCTGCTTCAGAAAAACCGCGCAACCGAGAACTCGAAAGAAAAAGAAAAAACTTTTCTCATTCGCCTGGCCGAACAATACCAACAGGCCTCTGATTATTCCTTCAAACTCATCAATGCGAAAGCACTCGAAAACAACCAGGCAGTCAACAAAAAGAGCCATGAACAGTTACTTGATAAATTGATCCGGGTTACTTCTGATTTTATCCGCGAATTTCCTGCCGATCAAGCCTGCATCCGAATGTCTTTTTTGCGCGGTCGCACCTTGATGACCCGTGGACGCTCAAAAGAAGCAGCAAGCGATCTGGGGTTCGTAGTGGAGCGCGCTCCGAATGCTCCTGAAGCCATTCCTTCGGTTTTCATGCTGAATGACCTGTTAGTTGCCGAGAAAGAATACAAAAAGGCCCTTGCCTATCTCGACCGAGTTCCGATCGCAGAAAACCACGAAGCCTACCTGTTACTCGTGCACGATCGAGCGATCAACCATTTTCAACTTGATGATATTGCCAATGGAATCCTTTTTACCCGAATCGAACTCAATACGATCAAGACCAAGACCAATCTTTCTCCGCAAGTCGCAAAGTCTCAACGTGAGGCAGCCCTTCAAGCTGCGGCGACCTACTACGCCGAAGGGTTTCATAAAAAAATCCCAGGCCTGAGTATTGCCCAATTTTTGACCTTTCTCGAAAAAAACTCAACCCCGCTCGAACGCGAATCATTGATTCGAGTTTTGGCCTATGGCCTGACATCGGATGGAATGGAAAAAGAACTGCAGGAACTTGCGATCGGCAATGGCACGATCGGGTCTTTCGGTGGCATCTCGGATATTCAAAAACTCGATCTTCTGGTCTTTACTTTTGAACATCAACGCGATCAGAAACTTTATGCTCCGATGCAGAAAACCCTGACTGAGATCCAGCACGCTCTGGTAAAAATAGCAGCACGCCCCGAACTTCGTGAAAATGGTACTCTCGAAAAGGCCAGAAGCGCGCTGACCGGTACCTCCGGATTATTTCAAAAAGACCTGGCGACCGATGAAGACAAAGTGGCGAAATTGGCTATCATCAGCCAGATCTATGATACCTTACTTTCAATTCCGGGCTCTTCGATCGAGCAACAGGCACGCTACCACTTTAACCAAGGTGAAGCAGCGTTCGAACGTAAGGATTTCGCACGTGGCGTCGCCCATTACGCGTGGGTCGTTGATCACGGCGATAAAATTCGTGGAATTACCGGCCTGCGAAGCCAGGCTGAAGCGAAGATTCTCTCTACCCAGTATGAGGAATTAAAAGCCAGAAACCTGATTCCAAAAGAGCTCAAAGTTGCCAAACTCGCTCCTTTGCCCATGGGGTTCAAGCTCGACTCGAGCATCGAATCGTGGGTGGCACGCATTCAGAAAGCCCATGAAAAACTCCAGCCAGGCGAAAAAGACGACGCCATGATTCCGTACCTCTTCGAAACTTGCCGGGTGCTTTACGGAAACGGAAAGGTAGAGGATGGCACAAAGTGTTTCAAGGATTTTGCCATCGGTCATCCTGAGTCTGAATTTTCAGCCTCAGCCGGATCGATCGTAGTCGACACTTTGATCAATTCCGAAAAATGGGATTTAGCCATTTCGACCATTCTCGAATTCAACCGCATTTCAAAATGGAAAGATGCCGAGTTCTTAAAAAAGCTCAGTCCGATTGCCCAAGAAGCCGGTTTCATGAGCATCAAAGCCGCCCAAGCAGACAAAAAATACGACGAAGTCTTGCGAAGAGTCGAAGCCTCGCTTCTCTCTAACCCAAACTTTCATAAGGAAGAATTAAATGCCCTTGCCGCCCAAGCCGCACTTGCCTCTGGAAACAAGGGCAAAGCCCAAAGCCATTTGGCAGAGTTAAAAGGTTCGGATGTAAAGAATCCTGATTTTAGGGCCACCGCACTTCTCTCTTCCGCATCGAGCGAAGAAAGCACGCATCAGTTTTCAGCTTCTGCGAGTGACCTTCGAAGTTTCTTTGACCTCCTTGCAGTAAATCCGGCCGTAGCCCAGAAGCAAATGAAAAACAACACGGCCGAACTTCGCAAGAAGACACTGCTCGAAGCCTGGTTATCCGGCAAAGCAACCAGTCTCAAGGAGTTACTCGCCGACCATGCAATCTGCATTGATACTTTACGTGACGAATGCCGCAAATATCAGGCACTTCTTCTGTTTATGAATGGCGCTCCGAAGGACGAAATGGATTCGAACCAACTGAACTCCTTGGCGCACTCGCCTACACCCGATTCGGCCATCTGGGCACTCCTTGCGCTCAAAGACGCAGACATTCCTGCCCGCGCATCTCTAGAGGTTCTTTCGGCCCGATTCGAAAAACTCGACCCACTGGTGCAACTCAGTTTGCTACCCGCCTACGCCCGAGGCCTGGCTTCAGGAATGAACGGGGTTCGAAGTGAATTGCCAAAACGTTATCCACTCCGCGTAAACAAGGATGTCATTGCTGCACGGGTAAATGCCATCAAGGCAGTAGAATCGTTTTTCGGATTATTTGCTCAATCTCAATGGAGTTTTGTTCGCCAGCAAATGTTGCTGCAAACAGCCCAGCTGTATTTTGATTTTTCGAATGAAATGGCAAACATCGCACCACCGCAGGGGTTGAGCCCGACTGATTTGGCTGCGTTCAAGTCATCTTTAAACGACATGCGCATGCCATTTGACGGTAAGGCCAAAAGTTACCTCGATCAGGCTTTCCTGACCGCACCGGATCCTCGCATACAGGCGTACTACTTCAAGATCAATCCGTCGGTACCGCGCTCGCCTTTTGCCGGAAAACAATTGAAACCTACTCATGAATTCTTTTTAGAAACGGTTTCGAATCCGGAACTGAAAACCGCCATCACCGATAAAAATATCGCGTTAGCCACATTTATCCTGGGCGAACTGAAGGAAGCGCATCAGATCAAGGATCTGGATTCACATATTTCGCGAGCCATGATTCTCAGTGCTGCCGGGGCAGTTGCCGAAAGCTCTGATGAACTTCAGAGTGCCCTCGTAGGCGCAGACAACGCGAGCGCGACAAAAATATGCAGCTCCCTCTTTTTCGGTGCAGCCATTGCCAGCGATGCCGAACGAACCAAAAAACTAATGGCTCCGTGCGGAGATCTGATGAGGCATACCGGTGGCGTCAATTACGCCCAAGTGGCCTTGTGGCTCGAACCGACTGAACGTGCGCCAGCTACTGCTCCAACCACTGCTCCAGTTCTTTTACCTGCAAGCGGAGGTAACCCATGAAGACGTCACCACAAACAAAAACACGATTTTTACCCCTCATTGCCGTCATTCTGTTCTTTACTGTTGCACTGCCGGGTTCTCAGGCGGAAGCACCGAACGGCAAGAAGACCAACCTGGATTTCGACGGTTCAGTGGTCGAAATGGTCAATCGAAATCCACAAAACCTCACTTCACTGATGATGGTCGGAATGGATAATTCGGGTCGCACAGGAACACTTTTTCATAAAAAAGAAAACTTCCGACCTGAAATTCAGCAAAATCTAAAAGATATGGGAGAAGCGCCATGATCAGACTGGTCGAAACCGCAACTCCGGAACCGATCCAGCAACGCCTTTGGGTGAGCACTTATGATCGCGATGGAATCAAACATCAGATCTGGGATACACACCACCCGCTGCTTCTCAAGCATACGTTTCCATTCGAACTCAAATTCGAAAACGCCAGTCCGATTCTGGTGGCGACCCATTCGAATCATGGAATGGAATTCAACGTCACGCAAGAAGGCCCGCTTACTTCATTTATCTTCTCCGATCGTCGAAAGATCACCGTTCGCTCGGCCCGCTCACTTCCACCCGTCTATGACGATGCTTCGGGCGTGAACGAAAATCCGATGCGCTCATCGGTGCTTAGCCTTTATGCCATCTCGGGAATCGGAAAAGTGCTGACTGAGCTAGAAGCTATCGACAGCACTTATGTGGGTTACTCGCGTGAAAAACCGATCTTCACGATTTCAAAGAATCCGAGCGGTTATGCCGTTAAAGCGTTGCTTTCTGGCGTAAGAATTAAATCCAAAACCGGTGAAGAGACTGAACTTAAAGCCGAAGAGACCTCCGAATACAGCCACACTTCGGTTCGCTCGCTCGAAATTCTGTGGGATCTCTCCTGGTGGAGATTCAATATCGTGCAGGCTCCACTCGAACTGATTGGTAACGCCAAAGAAGAGAATGATCCGTCTGCCACTACCTTTAAACTGAGTATTGCTGCCACTTCTGCACTCCTGATCGCCTTTCTGACTTATGCCTGGATGACGCCGGCTTTGCCACCTGCTTCGATCGAACCAAAAGTTGCACCGACCCATGAGGTTCAGGCAAAGGATCCTGCGGCACCTGTCGCAGAAGCAACTCCAGAGCCAAAGAAGATCACTGAAGTAAAACTGATCAAACTTCCGCCCACACTTTTTAAACCGATGGAAAAAGGCGAAAAAATGAATCTCGATCCGGGTGGATCGGGAGGCAGTGCCCCTTCGACGGTTGCGCTGAAAACCACCGGAGAGGGTGGCCAGGCCCCTGCCCAAAAATCAGGAACAATCGAACCTTCTAAAGCGCCGCCGCAAACCATGCAACTGGCTCAGGCGCCCGTCATTGAAAAAGCACCTGAAGTACGAGCTCCAGTAAAAGCGCCGCCGGCCTCCGGCATTGCACTTCCTGGCATCAAGGGCTTTGCGACCAAAGGTGGCGCGGTCTCGAAAGGTTCACTCGCGATTTCGCCAGAAGCACGTTCAGCCCAGATTCTTTCTCGTAACGCTGCCGAATTCAAAGAAGCTCTCGGCGGAGTCGTAGCTGCCATGCAGGGCGCACCGACCAATGCCGCTGCCACCGTAAAGGGACCGGCACGCGCAGGATCGCTGTTTGAATCGACTCATGTAGGAAAAATGCCGGTAGCCCAAGTCAATGCGGCAGACATCGGTGTACCTACCGGAAGTCCAGAGGGACGAATCGGCGGAATTTCAGGCGGCTTCGGTAATGGCTCAGGAATTCGAACTACTCCAGGCAAAGCTGGCGGCGCTTTCGTCGGAACTGGCGTCGGCTGGGGCGAAGGAAGCGGTCTCGGTCATGGGTCAGGTAACGGACATGGAACCGGTACTGGATCAGGAAACGGCTCGGGCGATGGTATTGGTAACGGAAACGGCAGCGTGACCGGTGGCCTGACCAAGCAAGAAGTGGGCGCTGTCATTTACGCCCATATGAGTGAAGTTCGTTACTGTTATGAAAACGCAACCATTCAGAATCCCAATCTCGAAGGAAAAGTTCTGGTTCATTTTACCATTGGCACTACCGGCGTAGCCCGTGATATTTCTCCGACCCAATCCTCGGTCACCGACAAACGGGTCGAACAATGCGTAATGAAGCGCTTGGCTCTTTGGAATTTTCCAAAGCCCCGCGGAAACTCAGAAGTGGACGTCTCTTACCCGTTCATCTTCAAGATGCTGGAGAAAAGATAGATGAAAACCATACTTTTCTCGATTATTTTTATGAGCTCGATCGCGCAGGCCGATCAGGTACTCCCTCCTATTTCGCATGCTTGCACCAGCAATGAGAGCTATTCAGTATCAGAAGCACTTCAAAGCCAGTTTGATTCTTCATTGTCTCACGTCAAATCCTTCAAGGATGACAGTCTGGCCGTAATGAATACGTTGGTTGCCGAAAAACGCAAAGCCAACACCGGTCCTGCCCAATCACTCTCGGATTATCTGCAATGGCGCTGGTTTTTTCAAAAAGGATTGATTCATACCGCTAAAGACGGATTTGCCGCCGCGCTCTTCAGGAATGCCAAAGCGAGAAACGCGAGTTACGCGTTGGCAGATCTCGAATGCCTGAACGAAATCAGACTCAAATACCCGTCTCTGGCTTATTCTCAAGCAGAACAAGACGCACTTTCGATGATGACCCAAATGACGCACCCTGAAGTTGCGGGCTACAACGAAATCGTTGCCGAGGCAGTGGTCATTAAAGCAAAATACGCACTCGCCCATCCGGAAGCCACTCCCAAAGATTTTACCCAGGAAATTCGAATGGTATCGCGTTCGGGCGCACCCGAAAGCTGGTTAAGGGCCGTACAAGCGACCACGCTGGCTCGTACCCAACCCTCTGCTACCCGACTTTTTGAAGCCATTGGCTGCTGGGAAGAGTTTCTGAAGCAAATGGCAGCACTCGATCGCAAAAAGTACCGATCCTTACAATCCGTACGCGACTTGGCCTCTTTGACTTTGGGGCAACTCTACTACGAAAAGAAGGATTACCAAAAAACGATTTCCACACTGGCAAAAGTGGCTCCCGAGTCTTCTGCCTATCCAGACGCGATGAAAACCAAGTCATGGGCCCATCTGATGATCCGCGATTATGCACGTGCTGAGGGCATTAGCTATAATTTTCAGCTCGACAGTATGGTTCGCACTTATGCTCCTGACGTAATTCTAGTGACAGGGATTTCGTTTTTCGAAAACTGCCGCTATTCGTCAGCAATCAAAAGCTCCGGACTCTTCTTCTCGAAGTATCACGTGCTGCATGAATGGCTGGCACATTGGCAAAAAACGCACGAAGACCCGTACGAAATCGCACTTAAGTTCTTAAAGAAAGACGGATCGATTCCGTTCGAAGCCGGCGTTCGTTTGGTGACCTCACCCTCGTTTGTTGCTTCACAGAATGAACTGAATCTTCTCTTCGATGAAGACACCTTGATGAATGAATTGGTTAAGTCGACCCTGCTTCGAAGCGTTGCAGTGGATTTTACAAAACGCCGGGCATTCTTTGAAGCCAATGCCATGGCAGGACTCCGTAAGGCATTGACCGATCGTTTGGTTACCCTGAATAAAGATCTTGAAGTGAATTCAGAACTCGCACAATTGCTCGAAGTCGATTCGCAGAATCGAATGGGCGAACGTACCATGCAAGCTTATGCAAATCGCGATAAGGCAAAACCAGTGGCGGGCGCAAAACCCGAACGCTCGCCTGCTGAAGCCAAACACATTGGCTTAAGTTGGGCTAACTTTACCGCACAGACAATCAAGCACGAAGAAGTCTGGGAAGACGAGCTCGAGTTCCTAAAAGCTGATATCTCGAATGATTGCAAGGCACCGGCTGCACGCAAATAAACTCGACCACCATTTTTTATCAAAGAGAACTCAGTGAGCCCTTTCGTGCGGCCCGATGTGGAAACAAAAAGACGCCACCCATGATGAAAGCGAGCAATACGATTGATGCCGTGTAACGACTCAATTCCAAGCCTCCTTGAGAATGCGGTTTATCAAGCAAATCCCCCACGACGGCACCTAGAGGTCTGGTCAATATAAATGCGGCCCAAAAAAGAATGGTGCGCGAAACCTTCGATCGAAAATAGAGTACAATCACAATCGAGAGTAAAACACTAAATACAATCACGCCCCCTCCAAAACCCAGTCCAGCAGTATCTGCCGTCCAATCGCCCAAAGCGGTTCCTAAAGTCTGGGAAAACATGATCGTGACCCAATAAAACATTTCTGATTTTGGTGTGTTCACCGTATCTACGGACACAGATCCCAAAGTTTTTTTCCAGGTGAATAACGACCCCATTAAAAGAATCAACAGCAAGGTCGATCCACCTAAATATCCCACTCCGAGAGAGCGGTCAGCAAAATCAGCCAAGGTCGTTCCTACCGTGGTCGTTGCAATGATCGTCACCCAATAGATCACTGGGTGAAAACGAGGCGCCTTGATTTGCACCAGCACAGCAATCAAAAACAAGACTGAAAAAATCAGTGTACTAATCAGGTACCCTAGATTCATCGACATAGAAACGGCATCTCCACCGGTTTCGCCCAAAGTCGTGGCCGCAATCTTGATCACCCAGAAGATCAGTGTTAATTCAGGAACTTTACTTAAGTTTTTTTCAATCATTGTGTTTTTCATTAGATGCGAATTCCAGTTAAAAAATAAGTGTGACTATTTTCATCTGTTGAGTAAAGACTTCTGCCCATGGAACCGAATACCGAAAATTGTTTGTAAACCGAAACAATCATTCCCACGTTAGCCTTAAGCAGCTGCTCTCGTAATCCATCACTATTTTTAGAAACCGCCTGCTCCGTTGAAAGTTCACCCATTGCCGATACTTTGCCAGATAGCGGCATTCCCACACCTGCTGAAAACGAAACATAATCCCGAGTTTCTGGCTTTGCGGAAATATTGTACCCAAGATTCGTAGTCATCATAATATCGCCCGATGAGAGCTGCCCAATTTTCTGAGACAGCAAAAATGGCAAAGTGGTGATGGTGCCCGAGGTTTCCAAACCCTTTTCTTCCGCTCCAGAGCTGGGCGTAAGAAATTCCACCTGCGGATAAAATGCCATTTGCATTTTCAGATCTTCATTTTCGAAAAACATGTATTTTAAACCAGCTTTTGAATTGCCTACACCGGATACAGTTGTGCCTTCGGTCTGGCTGTTTACATTTGGAACTTCATATTTTAATTGCAAATTGTCGCCAATTCCGTAATTAATATCCAAAAGTGGAAGTTCATATTTCTTCTCTCGTAACGATACATCACCACTTGCAACGACGTTAATTTCCCATTGATTGCATCCGGGGGTCGCTGGATCATCTACATCAAGCGGAGGCGACTGGGGAGAAGTTTCGACCCCTTCGTGAGAATCCTGCTCGCATTTCATGTTCAGGAGGTGAAAATGACTGCTCCCGGTGCCACTGTCGGCAAATACAGGCACAGACCCCAAAAAAACAATGACGACCAATAGCCATCTAGTCATGAAATCCCCCTTTTCATTTTCTATCATCGCATTTGGGACCTAACCAATTTTATGTCATGACTGAATGCCAGGCAGTTCAAAGCAAAAAAGCGAATACCAGAAAACGAAGCCTATTTCTTGGTCCAAATCAATGCATCACATGGGACCACGGGATCTGCATTTTCTTGGTACCGTTAGTCATATCTCCGTATTTCAACTGATCCAGTTAAAAAAGACAACTTTAATTCCGACTATTTTTGTTTTACATCACTCTTCAGCATTGTATGATGAGTTCCAAACATTCCAAGCACGGCTCTATCAAATGAAGTTGAAAGTTTTTTTCATATTTTCGGCGGTATATTTGATGTGGATCGAATCCTGATTCCACTGAAATCCACTACAAACTTGTCGGACCTCGTTCAAAAATGGCGCGAGGATGGAACGAATGCCACAAATCTGATTTCGCGCGGAGCGATCCTGGATTCGGAAGGCGTCTATCAGAATTGGTTAAACCACAAGGTTTCCATGACCAATTGGAACGAAGTCCACCGTGATCCTGTTTTGAACGCAATGCGTGTGGTGCGCACTTATATTCGGGCCGGATACGAAGAGTTACCGGAAGCGGTTTTCGCGAAACTGAAGGCCGAACTTTCTTCGGCAAATCAAACAGACATTTTCTTTGGCGTTCGTTTTCTAGGGAGGGTGCTCTCAGATTCAAACGCCGAATTACAGCTGAATATTTATAAAAAACTAGAGCTGTACAAAAGACTGAGTCCGAGCTTTCATGAATACCTCAGCCAACTCGACTCTCAGACCACGAAGTCCTTGCTGGCCAGAGTTTCTGAAAGACGGTCAAGCGGCCACTCAAATTCCGTTGACCTCGTCCTCGTTTTCATGAAAGAAGCGCCGCCACAGTCATTAAGAGACTTTGCTCGAGGCTTCGTACCTTCACCGAGTGAAGATGCCTATACTTGCACTTCACTGAGCTCGACCACCATCAAACTCATCTCCGCGCCCTAACGCCAGTTCAATCAGTTATAAATTGTTCTTCGGCGCCACGAGTTGAAAGCGCTCAGCGATGAGTGGCCAGATCTGCAACAATGAAATCGTCACGGCAGTGAGAATGGGCCCTAGAAAAATTCCAATCAGTCCGAACATTCCGATTCCGCCGAAAATAGAAATCAGACTGACCATGGGATGCATGTTTCCACGTCCATTCAGGACAAAGGTACGAACCACATTATCCGCAAGCGCTGCCCCCAACCCGATGATCAGCATGATGATGGCTTTGACGACCGAACCTTGCATGAACAAATAAGCCACCCCGATCAACCACACGGGGCTACTCCCGATAATGGGAATCCAGGAGCAAATGAACGTGGCGCCTCCTGCGAGAAACATCGCAGGGATACCCAAGGTCCAAAAGCCCATAAATACCAAAAATGACTGCGCTCCGCCTGCGGCAAACATCGCAAGAATACTTGCTAATGCAGTATTACGAAAGGATTCGGCCACCTTCTTACGAACATCCGGTTCGAGCGGAATTCTATCTACCATCCAACGCAGAAATCTCTTTCGATCCACTAAGAAAAAATAACAAGAAACGGTAGCAAGCACCAATTGAAGCAAAAGAGATGGTAAATGAGTGAGAATCCCTAGAACAAAATCAGTCCCGTTTTTCGTTGCGGCCTGCAACCAATCCTGGGTTTGCAGATCGACTCCCTCTACCGGTGACCATTCATTGATCCGATCCACCCAAAGCTTCAATGAGAAGTCTGGACTCTCGGTCAGATTCTTACCAATCGATATTCCTTGCTTGACCGCCAACGTGATCAGAATCGAGAGGGGCACCACAACGAGTAGAAACACCCCGAGGGTTACTACTATCGCTGAAAAACGAGGCCGTTTGCCGCCGAGATTCAATCGACGAAAAAAAGGATCTGCCAGAATGGCCAGGATTCCGCCTGTGATCAAAGCCAACAAAAATGGTCTGATCATCCAGAACGTCAAGAGAAGCGCCAAAGCAAGAAGGAGCAAGAAGGTAACCAAGGTCGTACGATGTTCAGACGCTTTTTCCATGTGTAACCCAGTGTTACCGCAGGAACTTGCCTGCTGGCAAGTGTTTCACTTTATTCTACACAGTTTGTATAATTTTATTGTTTTCGAGATTGACGGAACCCTCTCCCGCCACTACTTTAGGCAGCGGATATGGAAAAATACACTGCGTACCGACCAAAAGCCCCTCAAAACAATGTCTTTCCGATTCGCCTTAAAAAACTTGATCTCAACCGCTATCGCGAAGAATTGTTGATCATGCCCCGAATCGATCTCTTGCAAGAAATGATGAAATATCAGGAAGAAGCCGAGAAGCTAAAGACACAACCGTACCCGTTCCTGCAAAAAGGCTCTGTCCTCTTTAGTGTCATTGAATTTGTAGCCCAGACGGATGACCTTCGTTCGATTGCTTCGGCTTATCGCCGCCACCTTGATTTTCAAATGAGCCTCAGCTAATTACAGGACAAATCTTTTCCTGACACGTTTTCGACCAGACTCTTACTTGAGTTTTGATCCGTGGGTACCGATCATGAGGGTATGAGGGTTTTCTGTTTTTTCCTCGTTCTCTTCTTCTCTGTCCTAGGCTCTGCGTTGGCACAAGCTCCTGCCACTTTCAAAGTTCTGACGTTCAATTCCTGGTTACTGGATATTCCAGTAGGATTAGGATTTCGAACTGAAATCGCCCAGGATATGGATGAGCGTCTTCAACTTCTACCCGAATACCTGGCGGCTACCGACGCAGACATCATTGTACTTCAGGAGGTTTGGTCGCAACGCTCAAAACGCTTTTTATCAAAAGCCCTAAAAACCAAGGGTTACCCCTACTCTGCTTATACCTCGCTTTCAAACTGGCTTGCCATTTTTGAAGTCGAAATGGGCGACGGGCTCCTAGTCCTCTCTAAGTATCCCATCTCAAAGAATGTCCAGACCTATGATTTCTCGGTCGCCACCCAAGGGCTCGAGAGTTTTTCGAAAAAAGGAGCTTTGAAACTTCAAATCAAAGTGCCAAATCTGGGATGGATTGACTTTTACGCCTCACACGCCGGCGCAGTTGATTTTGAACAGAACGATTACAATTCAGATCAGGTGGCGCGCCATTCAAAGCAGATTCAAGAGCTTGCGGCGTTCATTCAAAGAACTCGCTCGCACGCAATCACCGTATTGGGTGCCGACCTGAATATGCATTATCAGAAATGGAAAAATCATGCCTTCGCCCCGGAGTTTTCGGACGACTATGTAAATTTCAAACAACACGCGTGTGGCGCGGGCTACTCGATGGTCGATACCTATTTGAAAACACATGGCAAGGGTGCAAAAGAAACTCCCGATTATACGTTTACCCGCGCGAATCCCTACGTCGATCATGGCTTCTTTGACACATTGCCTAGCGAAGTGGAGGACTATATTTTTCTTTGTGAAAACTCAATCCTCAGACCGGTGACCTCAGCCCAGGTTTTTCAGGATGCGATTCAACCCGAAACCGTTAAGTCACTGAACCTATCGCTCAATCGACTTCCCAAGCGACTCTCTGACCATTTCGGAGTGATGACCACCTTTATGCAGGTGGGCTCAGCGCTGGATGAAGACACACAAAGACGCCTCGCATCGGCTCCATGACTCGACCCACGTCCTGAACTACTTCTGGACTTCCATTTTTTCCTTTGGTTAAATTTTAGAAGATGAAAACATTTACGATGATTGTCGGGCTTTTGAGTACCTTCACTGCATTTGCCAATCAGGCATTCGATCCAGGCGATATTACTGCCCAGAACGTAAAGATTCCGGTGCAAATCGAAGCTCAAACCTCTGAATTGCCTTCGATAGATGCCACCTTTGCGCTCGAACGCACGATTCATCGAACCGTTCTCACTACCCAAACAGTTACACTTCCGGAATGCCTCGATATTCCGGTCGATCCTGCGGCGGGCGACTGGAAAGGATTTTGGGATACCTCGACTACCGACAAAGCCCAACGCCTCTCGTTTGCAATCAACGGACTTACCTCCGATGACGCTCAAAAGATTCTCAATAATGGCTTCTTTCAAACCCGTCCCCGCTTTTGGTCTGAATTCGTCCTCCAAATCAGAAATGCAGAACTGGTCCTGACCCAATTGGGTTACTCGGCACATTTTTATGAGCCCGTGATTATTACTCACGGAGAAGTCAACGCTAAATCACTGGGCTACTGGAGCGACACTCAGTGCCGAATGAGCACCACCACTCGTCAGGTTCCAACAGTAGTCACAGAAAAAGTACCGGCCGGAACCGAAGATCGCCGCTATTTCGTCAAAGTTCAAAATGCGGTTTTTCAGAACTTTGAATCAGATCATTTTTCATTGAGCTTTGGTTTGAAGACTGACGATGTCAGCATTGACGGTAAACCCTCACTCTTTAATGACTACCAGATTCAACCGGTTCTCAATCCAGATCATTCGGTTACGGTATATTTAAGCGCGACTCGCAATCTCGTGGATATTCCAGATTCGGCAATTAACGGAACGTTGACCCGCACTTCGAGTGGCTTCTATGCCGGTTTTGCAGTACTTCCAGAGTACCTAGCGACTAACGAGCCCGCCTCGAAACTGATGCTTGAATATCACGTCTGCCACCCCGTATTTTTAGGATGTCGAGACATCGAATCCGCAACAGTCGAAATGACGTCCAACCAATTGCTCGTCAAGCTCACCGGAACTTACACTGTGGGTGATGGATATGTTCTGCGGTATCGATTTTATCGCACTCAAAGTAAGTTCTATAGCGACGAAGGAACAACTCGCGAATCAAATAAAGTTCGTTACTAGAACTGACTTCAGATTTCGATTGAATTGCCGCATCTGCTCCGTCAAACTCAAAGCATGACGCCTCTATTTTCTGGCCTACTCACGGGTTTACTCTTGCTCCTTTCTCCGCTTGCGCAGGCAGACAAAATTACAGAAGAACTCTTTCAGAATTACAAAAACGCCGTAGTTCAGGTCGAAACCACCCTTGCAGGCTTTACCATCGCCCATGGAACAGGATTTATCGTTAACGAGGGGCAGTACATTGTTACCAATGTGCATGTGGTTCAGTCAGGCCTGATGCCGGGCACGCAAATTCAGATCAGCACTTATGACAAGAAGATTTTTCCTGAAAGTAAGATTCAGGTCGTTGCTTGCAATATGGACCGCAAGCCCGATATCTGCGTTTTATCCGTAGGGCCTCTGACCGCCCACCCCTTTCATTTTGCTCCAGAGCTACCCAATCAGGGTAGCGACGTCTTTACGATCGGACATCCTCACGACTATCCGTATTCGATCAGCAAGGGCATGACCAATGGGGTACGTCGCGATAGCCACGACTTCGAGGTCATTCAGTTTAATGCTCCAATCAGCAACGGCAACAGCGGCGGACCGCTTTTTAACGAAAAAGGCAATGTCGTCGGAATTGTCACCTATGCCGAAGGGGGATCTGCCGTTTCACAAAACCTGAATTTTGCGTATTCTTATAATGAAATCAGAAAGGAAATCAAATCTGGCATGCGCTCGGGCAATACCTTTTCAAAAATGCGGGCAAACTACCAGGACTTTATCAAGCAATTTGCCATCAGTTACGCCGCGAAATTTAACATTGACGTGCGAGACTCGAGCCCCAGTTCACTAAAAGACAATTTTTTCTACAAGACTTACGAGCCGAATATCCACGACGTGCTTGCCGACTCGAAGAAGCGTGCTGATTTCTGGACACCCAAGAACTTCAAATGCAAATCGGCTTGGAGCAAGGACAAAAAACATTCTCTGACAGAAATCTGCACAGACGAAAAAAATGGTTCTGACCTCGGAGCCGGAATCGTCATCACCGGAAAAATGATGGCACAAAACGAACGGGCCAAAGAGCGTCGCAGCTACGAATCACCTCAGACCAAGCCCGTGGTTACACAAGTCGTAGCCAAGCTCTTCAATAAAACCCATGCAGAGAATTACAAATTGAATGCCGAAGAAAAAGAAGTCTTTTATCAAAAGACCGTATTTTCAAAGTGCAGAATCGCAGAGCTCGGTGGCAATATCTGCGAAAGCGAGATTCATAATGTCGAAACTCCGGGGCATGTCTTCTTCACCGGCTATCGCGATTTTCCGGATTCGAATTACGTCTTTAAGATCACTGCATTTGCCCTTCAACCCGCGATGGCGCCATTTGTAGAGAAGCTGGGGCGCGCAGTCCTGGATACAGCACGATTGCACGACCGCTCGAAAAAGAAGAAGTGATTCTTACGTCAATATTTTGTCGAAACTCAACTTAATTTCTCATTCTTTCGATACGTAATTGATGCGCTATCGTGTCCTTGCAGGCTTGATCCTGCTCAGCAGCATGCTTTTAGTAAATACGCCTGTGGTCCATGCCACAGACTTTCGCACAGCTTTATACGAGCTCTCGAAGCTCGGACCAGGCGAGTGCCTGCTTCAGTTCGTCAAAGGAATCGACAAACGGATCGACATCCATGTTACGAGCAAACGCAAAGCGAATGAAGACCTGGTTCATTTCTACCAAAAGAAACTTGCTGGCTTGCCCGTACGAAATCTCGAGGCTTATCCCGAGACGCAGGCCTACCTCAAACAACACCATGTCTATGTCTCGATGACCACCTCGCCTACCCGAATCGCAAACCTTGCCGAAGTGATCAAGACCCTTGATTTAACTCATGTCGAGCGGGTATTCATCAGCGTGCCCGAAGAATTCGGGCGAACCGGCGAAAAATACATCATTCCAGAAAACATTAAAAACATGGATAAGGTGACCATTCTTCGCGTGTCTCGAGATGAAGGCCCAGCCAGTAAGATTCTAACAGCAGCCGATCATCTTCAAAAAAACGATCCGAACGCGCTTTTGGTTTCGATCGATGATGATCAAGGTTATCCAAAGGGCATGATCAATGAAATGATCTACGCTTCTTCTAAAAACCCAACTGCCGTCATGACGGCGGGAGGACATCCGTTTAATCGATTTGATATCAAAGCACCGAGCGCCATGGTCAGCCCAAAGCCGAACTTAGGACCTAACTTGAATCTCTCTTCGACCAGCGTCTGCGGGGGCTCAAGCGGCGTTATTTTTCCGGTTTCCCAGATTCCAGTCGCTGATATCCGAAGCTTCTCTACCCGCTGCAAGGAATGTTTTATTTCAGACGACATGGTCATCTCAATGGCCCTCGAAAAAAACAAGGTTCCACGCTATCGCCTGACCTCGAAATATTACGGCGTCAGCGACATCCGCGGGTTTCCGTATGGCTACCAATCCGATGCACTTCACAATATTGCAGTAAAAGAAACCGGAGACAAACCGTCCTGGAACAAAAGCTATCAGGCGGTTTTTGATGCGTTAAAGGGTGAAACCTTTGGTCCTTGAAAATGTGCCTTATGCATTAGCCTTAAACAAATCAACCGGTGCGATCTCGGTGTACTTTCCACGAAACGCCCCGTGGTAAATTTCTTCTTTCATCCACTCGATCTCGGCCTCGAGTTCTTCGGGCGTAATGCCTTTCGACCAGCAACGCGCATCCGCATCCCACCGATAGTTTCTGGCTTTGAGCAAATCTTTGGTATCGAACGCAGCACCGACAGCCTGAATGTGTACGCTGGGCTTTTTTGCGAGATTGAGCATCTCTAGCAAATACGGAGAACCGATCGTCTGATCCTTAAGGCTTAAAAGATACACCAAAGAGTCGACATCACTGAGCGCGCGATGGCTATCATTAAAAAAACCATGAAACACACTAAGAATGTCGAGCTTCTGCGATGGTAGCGCTTTGACCGACCAATCAATCTGCTTCAGCGAACAGCCCCAGATTTTACTGCGGGAAGCCTCGCACATACGATCAATAAACGGACGATCAAACCCGGCATTGTGGGCAATCACGATTTGAGTCGATTCGAGTAGCCCGTTTACCTGGCTCCAATCGATTTTTTGGCCCTTGAGCATTTCATCCGTAATGCCGGTAAGTTCTTTCACTTCCTCACTGAGCGGTATCCCCGGATCCTGAAAACCTGAATAGGTTTGCTCGAGGGCTAGGATTTCGCCAGTCGAGCGATTGAACTTGATGAGCCGAACTCCGATTTCGATAATCTGATCGTCTTCATATGAAAGGCCCGTGGTTTCAACATCAACCACTGCCGCTTTACGAATCAATTCCGCATTTTGTTTAGCCCAATCTGCATTAAAATAGGCAGGAAAACGAAACATCGAAGGATTGAGTTTATGAAGGGTTACTGTATTGCCATCTGCCGATTTACCGATCCACTGAAATGCCACGTGCCAGATTCCTTTGCTATTTGACGGTTAACAGGCTAATAGAAGCCATGGATTTGCAAGCTTACTTTGGTCAAACGTGGAAACACTATTGCACAATTACTCCCGATGCACAACGGGTGCACGACTTGCTTAAAAATGCCGGAGAAACGTTGATTAATGACCATGTGGCCTATCGCACATTCAACCTACCCGGCATCGACCGACTCACAGTCGGCAAGCTTTTTGAAGCCCAAGGTTACCAGCGAAAAGACGACATGAACTTCGCTGAAAAGAAACTGACTGCCACTTACTGGCTACACGAAAATTCGGAACTTCCAAAAGTATTCATCAGCGAACTGCGAGTAGAAGACGTCAGCCCCGCTCTTAAAGAGTGGATACGAAACCTCACCAAAAGTGCCTTAAGCAAATCCCCACTCACCCTCGAATCATTACTCGATGCCTCGTGGCCCACTCCTTCTTTTGCAGACTATCAAAAATTCTATCCCGAAAGTGAATATGCCGCGTGGACTGCCGTTTTTGGAATTCGGGCAAATCATTTTACTGTACTGGTAAACTCACTGAAAAATCTGACGAGCGTCGCTGCAGTGAATGAATTATTACTGAACTCTGGTTTTAAAATGAACAACTCAGGCGGGCTCATCAAAGGTTCACCGCAGGAAAAACTCGAACAGTCCTCAACCCTGGCGCAACGAATCCGATATTCATTCTCAGATGGCGAACACGAAATTCCGAGTTGCTACTATGAATTTGCAAAACGCTTTCCCGTAAGTGAAGGCGGACCACTTTTTCAGGGTTTCGTTCCGAAGAGTGCTGACAAAATTTTCGAATCTACCCGATCAGTTTGAAGTAGACTGTGGCGCAGCGGTCGCAGCCTCAGCGTTTACAGCGCCAGTACCCGACATGCGATTCAGCTCTTCGAATCCTGGTAGGGTTGAAAGATCAGGCACAATCGCAATGGCGATACGGCGATTTTCGCTCCGTCCTTCTGGAGTCTTGTTGTCGCCTACTGGCTCTGAACTGCCATAGCTTGCAGTACTGATATGATCAGACGGAAAACCAGCAGAAAGCATGGTGTTCAATACCGTCATCGCGCGAGCGGATGCGAGTTCCCAGTTGGATGGAAAAACCTTGGTATGAATCGGCACGTTATCAGTGTGGCCTTCGACCTGAAAATTACGGTTATTCAGCTCTTTGAGCAAAGTCGTCACTTCGCGAATCGCTGATTTACCGGCATCAGAAAGTTGTGCCGACCCCGACGGAAACAAAATATCGGTCGACAGTGCGATCATCATGCGTCCGTTTTGAAATTTAATGCTCAGTTTTCCGGCATCAACCAATTGTTTAAATTTTGCGGTTAATTCACGAAATTCAGCCAAACGTTTTTCGGTCTCGAGCTTACGGGCTTCGGCTTCTGCGAGCGCCTTTTTCATATCCAGCACTGAGCCTTCCAACTGAGATTTTTCGTGCGAGGTAATTCCGAGTTTCTTTTGCAGGTCAGTGCGTTCAGTATCACATGCCGCAAGCTGCCCTTCGGTTTTCGTTTGATCGTCTTGAAGCGTTTTATATTTTCCTGCAGACACACAACCACTGAAAGCCACCAGAGAGAGAACGAGAATTAAATTTGTTTTCATGCCTCGTATCTTCGAACCAAGCACCACTAGTGTCAATAGAATCAATGTGCAAGCGCTGCAGCATTTTTAAAACTTAAATCGATTAAAATCATTGAGGCAGCCTGCATTTTCTAGAATTCGACAGGATCCGGTGTTATAAAAAAACGCAACATGTACAAAACCTCGATGGCATTAGACGTTGAATACCTGCTTTCTTACCTCGAAGACGAGCTTCGGGGAATTCCGAGACTGAGGATTCATACGGTTGCCCCTACGGGCACCAAGCAAGCGGCCGATTTGCCACAAAATTATGACCCGAGCAGTAGCGACGCCCACCTAAAACGAGGCGTTCGAGTTCGTGCCGATAGCCGCGAGTTTTTCTTTCCGGCAGCCTGGGTACATGGCCAGATGGATCAGATTCAGAAGCAAGCGACCGAAATCAAAGATTACTGCGCGGCGAATTTTTAAGCGCTAAGTCGCATCTACATTACAAATCGAATCGATAACGACCGGAAACTTCATAAAAAAATCACGAAAATGCGACTCTATCTCGGTGTTTGCTTCGGTAGAGGGTTTATGCGTAAACTTAATTTGCGCATTAAAAGTTGCCAGAGAGTTTCCTTCTAAATAAGCCACATTCTGATCGAGCTCAACCTGCCTCTTGGCACGATCTTCGAAATACCACCCTACTCGCGGTGCCCTTCGATTTCGCTGAAAATAATCCATCACATGAATAGGCTCATCTCCAAGATCAAGCCAATACTCAACGAGCGAGCCTTCGTTCGACATTTTGCGTTCCTTGATGCGTATAGGCTGCCATCGATCGGGCGCCGTTTCTTCGTAGGCATTTGCAAAATCGACTTCGCCCGGCAAACCACCCCGATTCCACTGAATATCATACGCCACACTCGGAGTCGTGATCGCAATCCGTAAATGAGGCGCACGCGGATTCTTAAACACCGCAACCAAATTTCGATCGCCTGGTAAGGGTTTAAACAACGAAGCCCAGTCTCGCGGCACCAGCATTTGCCACCCTGGGCTCTGGCTACTGATTAACTCTCTCGTTCTCTGGTCACTCGAAATCAATTCGAGGTACTCGAGCCACTTTAACTTTCGATTAAATTCGACCACATGCGGTGTTTTGATTCGGTACTGAGTGATTTGAGCGCCCGGTTTGATCTCGCCCGTAACCATATAATCGATTTCAAATTGATGTTTGCTAATATCAGGGGTTCGATCAAATTCTTTGTCTAGCAAAGTACCTTTCGTCACTACTTTAATTTGCGGGTGTCGAATCACTGTATTCAGGATGTCATAGACCGGCACACCCCAATCCGAGGGTAAAAAGTGAAACCCGTTAAATGGATTTCCAGTCGCAAGCAAATACCCCTGAAATCGATCCAACTTAAAGAGCCAAAGCCACTCGAGTCTACCGTTACTCGCCACTACCGGCACAACATACTGCGGCCTTGGATTCGCGCCTTCTGGAAAGCTTGAGAGGGCGGCCCGGGATTCTGAAACAATCTGCCCAAAGAAGATCAAAAGTGAGAGTCCTATAAAATTCATGTCGCCTCGAGATTACTAACCAGATCATTTACACTCAGAAACTCACTGAAATAATTTTGAAACAACTCATGAAGCCCGGTGATTTTAAAGCGCGACATAAAACTCCAGTAATTAATATCTGACTGGAGTTTATTGGTTGAGTATTAACTTTACAATTGCTTTACAGGTAATGAAGACGAAGGTGTTCACCCAACTGACTAAAACGTTTTTTTAAATTTTTTTAGTTTAAGATTCTGACTTTAGCTTCCACGGAGTCGTCTTTACCGGCTCGCCCTGTTCAGCAGTCTGAGGCTGTGCAGCTTTGGGCGGCGCTGCTTTTTTCGGCGCGGAATTTCTGCGTGGAGGTGCCTGCGACGGCGCCGCAGATGGTTTTGGCCCGCCAACTGATTTGCCTAGAATTTTTTCGACGTCGCGAAGTACGCGCACGTCTCTCGGAGTGACCAGACTGGTGGCTTTGCCCAAGCTTTCGGCACGGCCAGTACGACCGATCCGATGAATATAATCTTCTACGTCTCTCGGAAAATCATAGTTGATGACATGAGCTACATCGTCGACGTGAATTCCGCGCCCCACCACATCGGTTGCAATCAACACACGATAACGGCCTTCTTTAAAATCCTGAAGGGCTTGTTCCCGCACCGACTGACTGAGATCGGAGTGAAGCTGGGTTGCTTGACCGAATCCACGATTCCGTAGCGAACGTCCGAGCTTTGCCGCACAATCCTTTGAGCGCGTAAATACAATGGTGGTACCGCGATCGTCATAAAGCAGATTTTCGAGCATGCGAAGCTTGCCTGCTTCATCTGTAAAAATAAATTTCTGATCAACGGTAATCGCCGCACGACTGGGCTTACCGACTTGAATGCGCCTAGGTTCGTGAAGAATCTTGTTCGCGAGTTTCTCGACGGTTGGCGAAAGAGTTGCAGAAAACAAAAGAGTTTGACGCGTCTGAGGGGTTTCCTTAAGCACGCGATTGAGCTGCTCAGAAAAGCCCATTTCGAGCATGCGATCGGCTTCATCGAGCACCAGCATTTCGAGGTATTCGAGCCAGATGTTTCCGCGTTCGAGGTGATCACAAAGGCGACCGGGAGTAGCCACGATGACTTGGGGATAATTGCGAAGTGCTTCGGCATCAACCTTCAGATCCGTACCGCCAATCAACGACACGGAGGTAATTCCGAGTGGCTTTCCGAACTCAGTCAGAACGGCTTGGGTTTGATTCGCAATCTCGCGTGTCGGCACTAGAATCAACGCGTAAGTTCCATTACGACCCATTACTTTTTCGATGATCGGAAATACAAAGGCGGCGGTTTTTCCTGTACCCGTTTGTGCAGAGACGATCAGGTCGATTCCGTCCATGGCATCAGGAATTGCTTCAGCCTGTACCGGTGTGGGTGTTTTAAATCCTGCTTTTTCGATCAAATTCAACAAGTCTTCTCGAAGTCCGAGTGACTTCCAATCAAGTGGGTCCATTAAACAAATTTTCTCATTCTGGTTTCAATTCTATCACATAAATGCCGGAATTTTTGATTACCCATCGGATATCAATATTCAGCAGCCGAAATGCGAACTCCATACCCTCATTGGCAGGGTCGTTTATCGCCATCGTTTTTCGCTGGGAAGTGGGCCTGGGATCGAGCTCCAACATCTGCTCTAGCATACGCTTAAAATCTCCCCGATGGAAACTTTTATATTCACCAGCACTTGCCTCGATTTGTTGAAGTGCAAGTGTCGAAAAAGTGACTGAAAAGCGGGGAATTTCACTCTCTGTCCAACCGGGCGTTGCGTCTAACACACAATCGACATACGGCAAATAAGGCTTAATATCGAGAACGGGCGTGCCGTCGAGAATGTCCACTCCGCTAACATGCAGTTCTACGCCTTCTGCCCCATCGAGATCAATTTTCTCCAATTTTACGGCCGATAGACCAATCGGATTCGGACGGTGCGGCGATCTCGACGCAAAAACCCCTATTTTTCCGGGTGAATCGAGCCTGGGCGGCGTGATCGTTGATCGCCATTCTTGTGAAACATGCTCATGAAACACAAACACGATCCAGATGTGGCTAAAGCCTTCGAGATGACGAAATGCCTCGCGGTACCGAGGATCGGAGTTGAGCTTAAGTATCCCCTTCGCCTCACCCACCATCAGGGATTGGCGTGGAACTCCAAACTTCTCCTGAAAAGCGGTTCTCAGTATTCCAATGGGCTCCATGTGATACATAGAAAGAAAGATACTCTATTCTAAAGCGGTTTGTAACCTTTTGGGGGGTCTCAACGAATGGATAGAGAGAGGACGTTTTACTGGCCGGTTCATTCAACGTTTTTCGTGTCAAACTCTACAGGAGGAATTATGTGGTTTGCTCTATTTTTAAGCGTTTTCAACTCTGATTTTGCCCATGCCCAAGAGCTCTTCAAGACCAAAACTGCCCCAGCTCACCCACCAGCAAAAGTCGAACGTGCCAGCTTTGCCGCCGGATGCTTTTGGGGAGTTGAAGAAGAGTTTCGAAAACAAAAAGGCGTACTCGCCACCGCTGTCGGATTCATGGGTGGCCATACGAAGAATCCCGCCTACGAAGAAGTCAGCGGAGATCATACGGGTCATGCCGAAACGGTGACACTCGATTTCGATCCCAAGGTAGTATCGTACACTGAACTATTAGATGTGTTCTGGCACCTTCATGATCCGACGACCTTAAATCGCCAAGGGCCGGATGAAGGCAGTCAGTACCGCTCGGTCATCTTCTATTATTCGCCAGCTCAAAAAGCGGCGGCGATCAAGACCCGAGACGAACTTCAAAAAGCGGGAGAATTTTCAGAAAAAATTGTAACTGAAATTGTTCCCTCAGGCCCTTTTACCCTAGCAGACGCCCATCATCAGCAATACGTAGAAAAAGGCGGGCGCGCGGGATGCCACTTAAGACGAAAAAAAATATCAGCAGTGACACCCCCCACCCCCCGCCAGGCAGAACTGCGAAAAACCTTGTCGGAAGAAACCTACCGGGTGACCCAAGAAGACGCAACCGAGCAACCGTTTCTAAACAAGTACTGGGATAACCACGAAGCTGGAATCTACGTCGACGCAGTTTCGGGCGATCCGCTCTTTAGCTCAAAAGATAAATTCGATTCAGGCACCGGTTGGCCCAGCTTCAGTCGCCCGATCAAACAGGAATTGCTCGTTCAAAAATCCGATCGGGCATTGGGGATGGATCGCACCGAAGTGCGCTCAAAACGTGCAAACTCGCATCTCGGACACGTATTTACGGATGGTCCTGGCCCGGATAAAATGCGATATTGCATCAACTCGGCGTCACTTCGCTTCATTCCGGTAAATAAACTCAAAGAAGAAGGCTATAGCGAGTACCTGCCGATGTTCAAAACAGAAAGATCAGCGAACATTCACTGAAAAGATGTCTGATGGCTCATTGGTTTTTAGATCGACGACCCGCCAATACCACACGCCAGCCTGCGATAACCTGACTTGCAGGAAGTTTAGCGACACCACTTTTTGGTAAAGCACTTTCGAGAAATCAGGTTTTGCACTGAGCTCGAATCGAACTTCAGGATGATCCTCAAGATGCTTCCAGGTAAATAACAGGTTGATCCCACTTCCGGCAAATTTGATTTTTGCATGATTTGCCGGTGACGACAATTCATGGCAGACCGGCAAATGATCAATCGTCAGTTCCGGACTGTCCCACACAAACGCCTTGCCGGCACTGTGTGATTTTACCTGAAATTTTGCAGGATACTTCTGCACGAGCGCCCCGATCTTCAATTCAGCCTTTTCGGCTGGAAAAGATCGCTGCTCGTTAAGAAGCGAGACCTCATAGGCAGATGCACCCAAAGGTTCAAGACCATTTGCCCAGGTCCAACGAATCGAACCGTCGCAAAAAATGCCGTCTTTTACGAATTTGATTCCCGCTCGTTCGGCAGATATCGAGAAAACCTGGGGTGCTGAAGCACCTTCATCCCAAAACAGCTGATAATTTCCGGGGCTTTCGAAATAATCCGAAAGTTCGATTGCAACCCCTTCTTTGACATGAACTCCGTCCTTTTTAATCACGACTTTTTGCGAAGCATCCTTGATCACGAGATTCAGCACCTCCGGCGCGCCCTGCTCGCAAAGAATGGTATACGGAAACTTCAGCCCTCGTTTAGCATCCACCGCGCCTGGGGCAATCGCAAATTCACCGAGTTGAAAACGACAGAGTTCACCCGCATTTTTCTTCTTAGGAATTTCGATTTTTGGAATCTCAATTTTTGGAGCTTCGGTTTTAGGCGACTCTTTCGATCCTGCAACCACCACGGGCCGAGGAGCGATTTTCTCCAGCACCACGGTCTTGACTTCATTGCTTTTGGGTACCTTGGTTTCGACCTTGATCTTACGGGTAGTACTTTGTCCCTTTACGCTACCTTTCTCGACCTTGACCACGAATTCGGCGGCAGAATCGAGAAATGAACCGCTTTCCTGAAACACGAGCTCGATCATCGAGTCGGGCTGAATCTGAATCACTGTACCATCGTAAAGACTTAAGATTGCTTCAGTACTTTTATCAGTAATCAGGGTATCGTGATCGAAAATAGTGGCCTTGTTCGAAATAGGAAGAAATTCGACTGTCGATTGAAACTTCCGTTGAATTCCCTTAGGAGGGTACTCGAGCATTCCAACCGCGCTTTTATGAGTATCCGAAATCCACCCCAACCAGACTCCAAGCTGTTCGCTCTTTGCCAAAAACAGATAGAGCATACTGACGGTCAGAAACACACCGAAGGAAATGATCACATATTCGAATTTGGACATTTTCCGTTTCATGAGTTTTGCCCCTCACTCAACCGTTCAATAGCCACAAAGGTGATGTCATCCACCAGCGATCGTCCTTCATTTAACGGAATCAACTCATTCTTGATTTCTTCGACAATTTTTGCCGGCTTCTCTTTTACATGTTTGGTTAGAAATTGCTGCAAACCCTTTTTACCGAGCGTTTTTTCTTCGCTACCCAGGTCCATCAATCCATCGGTATATAGGATCATTTGTTCGCCGACCGCGAGCTTTCCCTTAGTGATTTTATAAGGCTCGATCAGTGTTGCCGACTCACCCAATCGTTGCCCCTTAGAAAGGAGGGTCTTCACCTCACCCGATTCGGGACGCAGCAAGAATGCTGAGTTGTGCGCGGCACTGGCCATTTCGAATTCGCCGGTATTCGTATCCATGACCACGCACATGGCCGTCATGTTCAACTCGCCTTGGGTGGCATCAAACACCACTTGATTGAGAATCGCCAGCAACTCACCCGCCGACCACTCGAGCTTTTGAAAACGATCGACATGGTTTTGCACCATCGAAATGTAACCCCGAGTCGTGGCTACCAAAAGTGCACTCGGGTAACCATGGCCGGTCACATCACCAACGATAAAAATCATTTTTCCAGGCGACGTCACGAAGCCCCACCAGTCACCACCGCACTGATCGGCAGGATGATAGTAACTTTCGACACACAAGCCCGGAAACGTCAAAGAAGTCTTGGGAATGAGCGTCTTTTGAACTGTTCCTGCGACTTCGAGTTGCGACTCTAGTTTTGATTTTTCGATCTCGGATACGATCAGGTGTTTGATCTTCTGGGCCATCGCTCGAACGGAATCCGCAAGCAACCGGGTTTCATCTTTAGATTGAACATCAATCGGCACATCGAAATCACCCGCTGCGATCCTACCCGTGGCTTCGGTAACAATGACAATGGGCTGCGCGAGTCTTCGGGCAATCATCACTGAAATGACAATCGCTACTCCTAATGAGGCCAATAACAACAATCCGAGCCGAAGTGCCATAAAATAGGCCGGACGAAACGCAACCATCGAGGGAACCATTCCGATTGCCCTAAAGAGTTCATTTGCCTGATAGTAACTCCAAAGATCATTCGATTGCTCGGTGGTTTCAAATGAACCGGCGCCAAATTTCGATTCCTTGATCTTGCTGAATGCGGATCCGAACTTCGCGCTACTCGACGGCGAAGCCAATTCTTTGCTCAGCGATTCATCACACGAAAACATGGGTCTGAGTTCAGAATTCATCAAAAACACTGGCAATCCCGCACAGTCTTTAAGAATCGAATCCACCGAAAAAGACGCAAGAAATCCGATGCTCGTGCCCAAACGCGCCAAGCCCAGCTGATGGCTCGTGAACGAAAGGGGTTCGAGCGCCAGACCTTTTTCAGGAAGCATCTTGAGCACAGGTTCTAGCCCCAAAGATGCTTCACCTGGTGCAACACTCCATTCATTATTCTGGCGAACCAATTTTTGTATGCCGATGATTCCCAACTTTTCGAAGTCCTGTCGATCGGCGTCCGATACCTGGGCGGTCATTTGCGAATTCGAATGAACCAGCATTTTATCAAGAATTTCTTGAATGCGATTAAATTGATCTCCGAAGGGTTTTCCGACGAGGCGGGTCTGCAATAATTGAGACTGATACGTATAAGCGCGATTCTCGGATTTAAGAAGCTTAAAAGTCCAGAAACTTACGGAGCCCAGCACGAAGAGCAAGAGACCCAGGGTAAACAGCAAAATTTTAGATGCGATCGTTTTCACTGTGATTGCTCTCCCATTCTCCACCCCAAAGACAAGCCATAACCCGAGCCCGTATAGTTGGCGGCAACACCCGAATCCGTAGGCGAAATCGCCACTCGGTTGTAGTCAGCGTTCAAAAAGAAGGCGCGGAGCTTCTTCCACGGCGCCCGGTAATAGGCACTGAACTCCATTTTGTTCATTTGAAAGCCAACGCTTGCACTCAATGAGGTCAGAAGTCCACGAAATCCCCATTGCTGATCACGTGAATCGAGATGCACTTCAAAAGCGGGAGCCAGGGTTTCGGAGGCTCCATAGTTCAGTTTATTGCTCATATTGATTCCGAACGCTCCGGCTCCCGCAAAAATTTGCAGTCCGGATGAAAGGGCAAAGCGATAGAGAAAGCCCACATGGTATTCGAACAATTGCTCTTGTGACCCCAACCCCACAGAGCCGACCGAAGCATCATAAAATATTTTATTCATCGAGAATACACGCGCCCTTCGAAAGGCGCTGATTTGGGGTTGCATGAGCGTCTTATCGATATTTTGGTCGGGAGTCAGGTCATAAACCATCTTGTGAGAAGAGCTTTCGAATCCGGCAGCAATTTCGAAAGGAATCACACCGTCTGCGCTGACAGTTGTTTTTTTCGGCGTCACGACTGGCACGATTGGTTTCGCCGCGACAGGCTTGAGCTGGATTTTCTCGGGTGCGTATTTGAATACTACGGCACCCAGGGATTTGTCTTTCGAGAGGTCTACCCGGATTCGAGTATCCTGATCAGGAGGAATGGTCGTACTCAAAATTGGATTGGTTAAAATCTGAATTTGAAGCGCACCTCTGAGTGTTTTTGAATCAGGCAAAGGAGAAAGGCAGCGCACCGGTAAAGCCAGAAAATGCCCATTGAGTTCGGAATCGGCTTTGAGTGGAACTTTCGCACACTCCGGAGTCAGAACGACTGGAGGCTTTGCACGATCCATGAGCAACAGATAGTGATAAAAGACATTTGATCCTTTTTGCTTGCTCTTCAGCGTAAATGAAGCTCCTTCGCCTTTCATACAAACATGAATGACTTTGGGCTCGAAAGTAACGGTCGCGCCCACGACTGCTGAGATCTTGAATTTATCCGGATGGGCGAGTTCGGAATCACGCAGAATAAATCCCTGACACAATTCTTTTGAAAAGTCCCAGGTGCGCTCGTCAGCCACTGCAACCGCAACCACTTTGCCATCACGATCTACCTTGTTGGCTGAAAGGTGCGGGTCGTCCTCGACCGAGTCCGCTGCAAAAGAAATGGAGCTGTAAAACATAATGATCGCAAAGAGTTTTGCAATCGATGTCATATGCTTTCAGGATAGCAAAGATCACGGCAGTTAAATAAGAAAAACATAATAAATCCAATTCAATACGCCTGATTTTTGTCATCGTTAGCGTCATCAATATTTTGACGAACTCCCCGCACACGGAAAACATTTCCTATCCCCATCCGGGTTCAATTCACCCTATACTCAAGAAATGAACTGGATCGACGCCAATGCAAGATTTTCGCAGGAACACGAGCGCCTATTTGCCGATGGCGAAATCATTTTTCCGGAGGGCGACGAAGGACGAGAGCTTTACCTGATCCAGGAAGGGGCGGTTGAAATCTTCAAGGAGACCCCGGTAGGTCGCTTACGGTTGGCCTTGTTTCAGAAAGGGGCGTTCTTCGGAGAAATGGCGCTGTTGCAGAGCATTCCCCGCTATGCCGGAGCGAAAGCCGTGGGCACTACCCGACTTCTGATCCTTCAACCCGGAGGCTTTCTCTTAAAAATCAGACGAGATCCCACCCTTGCGTTTGAGATGCTTCAGCAACTCAGCCACCGAATCAAGGGCACGAATGACCGGCTCCTGGATTTTCTGAAACGAACGAACATGCCGCTCGAGCAAATCCAGGAAATCCTGAATGAATATGATGGCGTAAAAAAGTGATTACCTCGATACAAGCCAAAAAACTCGTCGTCATCTCGGACTTACATCTCGGAAACCCATTTTCAAAGACTGGTGCGAGCGCCATCCGGCTCATTCGCGAAATGGCAGCACAGGGGTACGACATCTGCATTAATGGCGACGGCCTCGAAATCGCCCAAGCTTCGTTTTCACAATTGGTTCATGAATTGCCGGATACCATCCGGGCACTCAAAGACGTCAAGAAAATGGGGCGAAATGCGTATTATATTGTCGGAAATCACGATATCGCACTCGAACACTTTCTCGAGGACTGGGGCGTACTCAAGGTCTGTCCCTTTTTGAATGTCGAAACCGCGAGTCAGCGAATCCGGATCGAACACGGGCATCTTTATGATCCATTCTTCGTCAAGTTTCCGCGCATCTATGAGGCTCTCACTGCCTTTGGCGGAGTACTGTTAAAAGTCTCTCCCAAGATCTATAAACTTTGGATTCAATTCGAGAGCTTTCGATCACGGTTCATCAAGAACCCGTATGGAATCGAGGGTGAACTTCCGCAAATGACGGAAGCAGCGCTCGAGCTTTCACGTCGCGGTTTTGATGTTGTCATCTTCGGACACACGCACCATCGCGGCGAGGTTACCCTTCCCAATCAGAAGAAATACTTCAATTCAGGATCTTGGATGCTATCAGCACACTACATTCAGATCGATGACGGAACTGTATCCGTCAGGGCTTATCACGACAACTAAATCTGAAACGGCTTTTTCGGAAGATCGTTCATTTCGATCATTTGATCGAGAATCTCGTCACTCTTCATGACCAAAGAATCTTTTGCACCATACTTACGAACGGCAAAAGCACTCTCGGCCATTTCGCGATCACCGACGACCAGCATGAGTGGAATCTTCTGCATCTGGGCTTCACGGGTCTTCAGACCCATTTTTTCATTCCGGCTATCCACTTCAAAACGGATACCGAGACGCTGAAGCTTCTTACCGAATTCTTCGCAAAAAGGAATGTGGGTTTCTGTGATTGGTATCAACCGACATTGAACCGGCGCCAACCAGAACGGAAAAGCACCCGCGCAATGTTCGATGAAGACACCGATAAAACGTTCGAGCGATCCCAATACTGCTTTGTGAATCACTACCGGACGATGAGCAGTGTTATCTGATCCGACGTAAGAGCAGTCGAAACGCTCTGGAAGATTAAAATCAAGCTGCATGGTCGCAAGCTGCCATTTTCTCTTGAGCGCATCTTTTAACTTGATGTCGATCTTCGGTCCGTAGAAGGCTCCACCGCCTTCGTCGATTCCGTAAGGACGTCCCATTTTATCGAGAATACGTTTCAAAGCACCTTCTGCCTGATCCCAGATTTCATCAGAACCAATACGTTTTGCCGGACGAGTAGAAAGATAAATCTCGAGGTCCTCGATCTTAAAATCAAAAATGGTGTAGGTCTTGATGACCATATCCATGATTTTGTTCATTTCGCCTTCGACCTGATCCAGCGTGCAATACACATGGGCATCGTCCTGACAGAAAGTGCGCACGCGAGTCAGGCCCGCAGTCACTCCCGACAATTCGTTACGATGCAAACGACCGAAATCGGCAAAGCGAAGCGGAAGATCGCGATAAGAACGTTTATGAGATGAAAAGATATAGGTCGACGCTGGACAGTTCATCGGCTTGACCGCGAGATCCGCTTCCTCGGCATTTTGTTTGCCGGCGTGGGCGGCATCAACACCTTTGGCAACAAAATACATGTCATCCTTGTAGTTCTCGTAGTGACCAGACGTCTTCCAGAGAACGGTATCGAAAACCTGTGGCGTAATTACTTCGTCATACTTGTAGTACGCATACATGTCGCGCACGTACTGAATCAGGCGATTATAAACAATCGTTCCTTTAGGATGAAAAAACGGACTTCCCGGAGCAACCGGATGAAAGTCGAAAAGGTCGAGTTCTTTTCCGAGCTTACGGTGATCTCGTCGTTTGGCTTCTTCGAGCAGATTCAAATGCTCATCGAGCTCGGCCTGACTGAGAAAAGCCGTTCCGTAAATACGCTGAAGCTGCGGATTGGTTTCTTTGCCTCGCCAATAAGCACCTGCCAAAGACATGAGCTTAAACGCCTTGATCTTGCCTGCGTTTTCGATATGGGGTCCTCGACAAAGATCGGTAAATTCGCCTTCCTGATAAGTGCTGACGGAGGTGGCTCCGAACTGAGATTGAAGTGTCTGCACGATCTCAACTTTGAAAGGTTGCTCCATTTTCGAAAACATTTCGATCGCCTCAGGAATCGAATGTTCGCGGCGTTCGAATTTCGCGTTTTCGCGAATGACTCGTCCCATTTCTTTTTCAATCTTTTTCAGATCTTCCGGAACCAGCTTTACCGGTAAATCGATATCATAATAAAAACCGTTCTCGACGGTCGGACCAATCCCGAATTTGGCTTGGGGCCATAGACGACTGATGGCATGAGCCATGATATGGGCGCAGGAGTGGCGAAGCGTCTCAAGCTCATTCAGCTGTTCTGGTTCGGTGATTTCGTTCAAAGTGGCGTTAGTATCGGTCGCTGATGTGCTCATGGGGTTTATAGTAGATCAAATACCTGATTTCTTGAAGCTGCATCTGCCATTTTTTAGCTCAGAGATGATGAGCTAAATGCTGGATTCTACCTTTTTAGTTTCCTCCCCCAAAAGGCGAGTGGTACGTTCGAAACATGGAATTCCACCTAAAAACGCGCCGCATTAAATCATTTTCCAAACTCATTCTTCTACTGGGCCTTTCGATTTTGCTTTCTGCAAAACCGGCTACCGCCCAACTCGATCTTCATGGTCATCTCGACATCAAACCCGGAGTTGGCCCACTGATCAGTGGAGATTTTTTTCGCGCTCCGGTTGCGCATAAATGGTCATCCAGACTTGCAACCAAAGCGTCGATGTCGAGCCTATCACGACTGAAGAAACCGGCCCTTCTTGTGGTCGCATTTTACGCGCATCCCCTACTTTCAGTTTTCGAAGCCCCTCATTGGGATGGCGCTTCTGACAACTGGACGAGACAAGCACTCGAACTCGAATACCAACACATTCTGGGTCTTACCAAGTCGCGTCCCGATCGTTTTGCCATCGCAAAGAATGCGTCTGAAGCCCAGGCCATTCTGAATGCTGGCAAAACCGCATTCGTGCTTTCGATCGAAGGCGCCGATGGAATTCTCGAAACCGAAGAAGATTTGAAACTCTGGATCGATGAACGAGGCGTTGCCATCGTTACTCCGTTTCACCTTACCGAAGACCATTTGGGTGGAACAGCTCTCATGCCAGGCCTGATCGGACTCGCTGATTCTCCGCTCGATTTTATCAAAAGCGTGTGGATCACCGGAGGCACATGCCTGAAGGAGTTTTGCCGAAGCACTATGGGCATCAAACCCGATGGCCGACTCTTGGTCGAGAGGTTGATGAAACGAAAAGTCTGGATCGATCTGGCTCATTCAAACGACATGGAAGCGCAAGAACTCCTGAGCGACTTTGAGAAGGAACAACTTCCGGTACTGGTTTCGCATACCGAACTCCGCGAATACTTTCCAGCAGAACGAGGGCTCGGTGAACAGGAAATCAACTACCTGAAGCAACACGATGGAATCATCGGGCTCATGCCCACGCAGGATATGATTAAAAAATCGCCTATTCCGGGTAAGGGCTGCAAGTCTGGCCTAGAAGAGTTCAAGGTCATTGTTCAAAAGACGATCGAAACCTACGGAGCCGAACACGTCGCCTTAGGGAGCGACATCAATTCACCCCTGAATGGATTATCTCCTTCTTGCGAGCCGCTCAAAGCGCATACTTCGCTCGAAAAAGACGGTTTTGCGACCTATTCTCAATGGGAAGACTTGATCGCTTATGTTTCGCCAACCAAGGATTGGGCAGACCAATCTCGGAATCACTTTTTAAAATTGTGGAAACAGGTCCGCTAATCGATTAAAACGGGTTCATGCTTACCCTTCGCACACTGACCTTATTGTCTCTGCTCGATCCGATTTTTACGCCCCATGCACTGAGCGCGCCCGGCGAAACCACACTCTCTGCCGCACTCTTAAAGGAATTGGTCTCGATTAGTTCGGGCACAGCCGATACCGCCGGTGTCGACCACGTTCAGGAACGGGTTGCTGAAGAATTCAAAAAAATCGGCTTTCAGACAGAACTCATCAAAAACCCGGATCCTAAAATCACATCAGGAAAACTTTTGGTTGCCACCCGCAAAGGCGAAAGCAACCGATTCATTACCCTCGTCGGTCATGCGGATACGGTGTTTCAAACCCTGAACCCCTTTCAGGTCGATGAGACCGGAAAAATCGCCCATGGCTCTGGAGTCTCGGACAACAAAGGCGGACTCGTCGTAGCGTTAAATGCCCTTCGTTCGATGCCAGCAACCCAGCACTCGATTCGAGTCATGGTCTCTCCTGCAGAAGAAACAGGCACTCATGGTTTTCATGAGATGATGAAAGGCTTTACGCAAGACTCGGACCTCTTGATCGGACTCGAGCCCGCGGTCGATAGCGGTAATATTGTGACCAGTCGAAAAGGCGCACATTGGTACTACGTCAAAATCAAAGGCAAAGAAGCACACGCAGGAGTGCACCATGATGACGGAGTCAATGCGTGCGACGAACTCTCGCTTAAAATTGCTAAGATTCGTCTTCTGACGGATTACAAATCAGGAAACACCGTCAGTGTCGGACACATCGAGGGAGGCAAGGATAAATTCAATATTGTATGCGGATGGGCTGAAGCCAAAATCGACGTTAGATTTTCAAACAAAAAATCGGGCGATGCCTTGATCAAGAAAATAGAAAAAATCCTGAATACTCCTTTAGTACACTCGGTAAAAGGCAACGAGCCGAGCGTGACCACATTTACGATCGAAGAAGATCAAGTTCCGCTCACTTCCACACCTAAGACCGCGGGCTTGCTTCAGGAATACTTTAAGATCATCGAAAGAATCGAGCACCGTAAGATTCAGGGTGAAGCCTCGGGGGGCGCCGCTGATCTCAATACCATGACTGATGGAAAAATATCTGTGGTCGATGGCCTGGGCCCGATCGGTGGTTTTGTGCATACGGCAAACGAACAAGTGAAGTTGGAGTCGCTGAAAACCCGCGCGCAAGCGCTTCAGGAGTTTCTGATCACAGTCGATAGTAAGATCGGTCATTGATTCAGGTAAATGCCAGTTTAACTTAACTGCGGAATCGTCCTCGACCTGCGGTCTGCGGATTGATTCCGCAGTTAAGTTAAACT